>JAGABO010000006.1 GCA_017614655.1 Treponema sp.
ATGCGTGCGGTATCTGTAAAAAAGTCGGGATTCAATTCATTGGAAGCAACCATTGTATGAAGCCCGAATTCCTTTACGCCGCTGGCCTTACAGATTTTGTATGCTTCGAGCATCTGCTCTTTTGTAAGACCGTACTTTGCTTCTTCCGGCTTTCCGATGATTGCGTTTCCGCCCTTCTTTAACGGCCCCGGATTATAACGGAAGCAGATTGTCTCGGGAAGTTTTCCACCGAGGGCCTCCTTTAAATAAGGAATGTGTGTTATGTCATCAAGATTGATTATTGCACCAAGTTCGTAAGCCTTAACAAACTCTTCTTTAGGAGTATCGTTGCTTGTAAACATAATGCGCTTTCCGGTAATGCCGGATTTTTCGCACAGAAGAAGTTCCGGGAGGCTTGAACAGTCACCGCCTGCACCTTCGCTTTCGAGGACTTTAAGGATATAAGGATTCGGACAGGCTTTTACTGCAAAATATTCGCGGAACTCCGGAAATGCAGAAAAAGCCTTTGTAAAATACCTCATGTTTTCGCGGATTGATTTTTCGTCGTAAAGATAAAAAGGTGTAGGATACTTTTTTGTAAGCTCTTTTAACTGGTCGTGATTTAATGGAAAATATTTACTCATAGCGGGTAAATATTAACATAAAGTAAAAAAACAAAAAAGGGCCGCACAGACAGAAACGTGCGGCCCTTTTTACAGTTAATAATCAGTTGACCAGGGTTTTTCCTTCAAAAGAAAGCGTAACTGGGTCGCTGCCGGCTTTGGCTAATGTTACGGTTCCGTCTTTGTTGTCCGTTAAATTAAAGACAACTGTTTCGGTCTGTTCCGTCTGCTGGCCGTCATCTCCGGTAATTTTCTTCGTTACCGTTGCCGTATATACCGTATAGCTTTCGTTCCAGGTACCGTCATTGTAAGACGTTCTTTCCCATTCGACTTCGTCATCATCTGCAAGGTAAGAAGAATATTCACCGCTAAAATAACCGGATAATCTGTATTTTCCGTACTGCTTGTACCATGGAAGTGCGGAATTATATTTTGCAGTTATTGACGGCCATCCAAGAACGGCATACTCTGCAGCAGCATCCGGCGTTTTGTACTCAAGTACAAATTCAAAAGGTGAATCCGTTAAGAACTCATCATCAAGAACAGACGGATCAGAAGCAAGAGTATTTAATTGAGAATAAATTTCCGGATAAGAAGCGTCTGCCGAAAGTCCCAGAGACTTAAGCATAGATGGCTTTAATATAAGCACTCCCGCTGCAAGTCCATTAAGTTTTTCGGTTTTCTGTTCTGCAGGAAGTGCATTAAACTCTTCTTCCGTCATCTTAAAGTTGTCTTCGAACATATACTCTCTTGACGGAGTTGCCCCCGTAAACAGCAATAAAAAGGTGCTGTAACAGGCGTAGTAACTGTCTACTGTCGGACTTGTTTCCAGAACTTCCATGGAATGAATAAACGATCTGTAGAAAGAAGCTGATTTAGAAAGATAGGAAGTGCGGTTAAGCCATTCTGCCTGTTTGGACGGAGGAATAATGCCGAACTTTTCCGTAAAGGTAAGGCGGATTGTATTGTTTTCTGAATCAAAAACATAAGTTCCGCGTACACCGTCATTATTTACAATAACAGTGCCTGCTTTCTGTCCGTTAGAATCCTCTTTATAGGTCGTTGTATCTTTCTTTATGTATTCAAAGGTTCCGTTCTGAGGATTGAATTTAACGGTCTTTTCCGTAACGGTGTCTGTTTTAGTTCCTGTATTTTCCGAGTGCTTTGTAAGGATGTTTATAGAAGGAAGAACAAATGTAAATTCAGAAGTTTTTTCTGCAGTACTTTCTGCAACAGCAAAGCGTACATTTAATTTTACAGTTTTTTCTTCGAGAGTCCTCTTTAGTGTTATAACATTCTGCGGTTCAACAGCGATAAAGCCGGTTGTATCATCTGTGGAGGCAGTTACCGTTACGGTTTTTCCTGCAACCGTAAAGCTGTCGCCCACTGCATACTGAATCCATGCCGTACCAGGAACTTTTACGATCGAAACAAATCTTTCTTCTGCCATAGAAAGAAGCTGTTCATCAGAAATCTGAGCCTCTGTCTGCAAAACTTTTACCGTAAAAGTTTTTGTAAGGGAAGCGCCGGTTTTATCTTTTAAAGTTGCGACAAGAGTTACATTGTCATACTCAGAACCCGTTTTACGTGTTACGGCTGCTGTATCCGATTCTTCAGAAACCGCAATAACCGTACTGTCCGAAGAAACCCACGAAATGCTTATAGAAGGATACTGAGGCGAAACTCGGGGAAGAGTTATTGTGCTTTCTGCAGTTTCCGTTTCTATGGAAAGAGCTTCGCATGCCGGGAGAAGTTCGGACGGAACCTGAATTTCCTGCCAGGGATTCTGTTCATCATCATTCGTTGAGGCATCCCCTGAACACGAAACGACCGTTACCGAAAATACAAAAAGTGCCGTTAAAAAAACAAGCTTAATAATCTTATTCATTTTTGTCCTCCGTATAATTTAAGTCAGCTCAGAAGTTCAGAAATCAATCTGAATAATAAACAACCAGAAACACAAAAGGTTTCTTTTTAAATTATAACACGGAAAAACACAGATTTCATTAAAATAAAAATTCTACTTTGCGCAGATTTTTTTTAATTATTCAACATCAAGAAGGTTTAACTCTTCTTCCGTAAGTTCGCGGTATTCTCCGGGGGAAAGAGAAGAATCAAGTTCAAGTCTGTTGATTTTTACACGCTTTAAGTAAGTTACTTCATTTCCGAGTGCTGAAAAAATCCGCTTTACTTCGTGGAACATTCCTTCGGTAACCGTTATAAAACATTCGCGGGGAGCTTTCCATTCAAGGAC
>JAGABO010000050.1 GCA_017614655.1 Treponema sp.
AAGGAAATCATGGAAATAATTATTGATTACAAGCTTGCGTTCGCCCCGGAACTTTTCGTTACCTTCATCATTAAGTTCAATAACGGCAGCAAGATACTGACGCCTGTCTTCCATGGCAACAACCTTAACGTCCCGCACAAGTTTTGTTTCGAGAATGCGGATTTCTACTTCGGTCATGCTGATTCTTTTTTCTTCTATCTTAACGATTGAATCAGAACGTCCCTTGAGAAGGAACTTTCCGTCATCAAAGATTTCTACGAGGTCAGCAGTTGCAAAGCCTTCGGGATCCTTGATGTAGGGAGAAATTATTCTAAGGCAGCCGTCATCACCCTTCCAGATTTTTGCATTGTCAAACGGAGTAAACTTAAGTCCGTCCTTAGACTGCTGTCTGTATGCAATTCCGATTGTTTCCGTAGAACCGTAAACTTCCAGAGGACAGAAGCCGAAAACCTTTTCCGTACTTACTGCAAGGTCCGGAGTACATGCACCGCCCGAAGTAAAGATAAAGCAGTTTTTAAGCGGAAGCTTTTCTTCGATTTCTACAGTGCGCTTAAGGAATGCAGGAGTTGCAATGACGATGTATTCCGTGTCGTCAAGAAGTTCAAACTCTTCGGGATATTCGATACGCTTTCTTCTGAACGGCACTGCAAGCGTAAACGGAAGCGAAATGCCGAAGAGGAAGCCGTAGATATGATGCTGGCTTACAGTAGTAACGAGTTTTCTTGAAACAAATTCCTCGCTCCAGCGGCGCATGATGAATGCATTGTCTGCCTCAAATTCCGTCATGCGCTGATGCACGGCCTTCGGCTTTCCTGTCGAGCCGGACGTGTACATTAAAATCTTTGTTTCATCAGAATTGATTTTTGGAACATTGTGTATTTCTGAATCAGTAAAATCTTTTTTAACGGAAAGAATGTCTGGAATAGAGGAAGCATTGAACTTAGGTTCCGTTTTCTGATCAGTAAGGAACTCCATGCCGTCTTTCTTGATTTCTTCGAGGAAGCTTTCCGTAATGTTCTGAGTAAGGTGAACTGTTTTCTGGCACTGGAGAAGCGAAACGAAAGTTACAAGAAAATACCAGTAGTCTTCGCAGTGAAGAATCCAGTTATCACAGTTTTTTTCCATTATATAACCGCGCATTACTGCACAGTCGGTAAGAAAATCTTTCCATGTCTTATAAATACCGTCCGACCATTTTCCTTCATAACAGAGAACGGTACTGTCGCTGCGGGAGTTTCCCTTAAACTTTGAAATGCTGAATGCTTTTGGCATACGTCTGTCCACCAGTTTTCTTACTATAAATTCGCCGACAAAAAAAACACCGAGCAGTGCATAAGAAACACCTGCGTTATAGACGGTCCAGAGAATGTCGGCATTTTCCGGAGTCATGTTAAAAAGAGTTTCTGCAAAAGCCGTACAGAGCGAAATGCTTCCGTTTACAAAAAACAGGATGCAGTAGGCAATACATGCTTTAAAACAATAGGACTCAACACGTTTTTCGTTCATTGAACCGATGATGCTCTTATCCGACAAAACTGCGAGACGGAAAATAATGGTTGGTCCAAAAATAAGCGTACTTCCGAAAGTAATAAGAAATGTAGCGCTGATTACAACTGAATAAAGTTTAAGAAAAGTTGTTTTATTTGTTAAAAAACAGATGATTCCGGCTGACATAAAAAACAGAGCCGAAACCAGAGGCTTCCAGCTGAAAGAAACCCCGTCCGCCTTCTTTTTTCCGTTTTTCTTCTTTCCTGTAACTGCAATAAAAAAAGCGAAGGCAAGGGCAACCATGCAGATAGAAAGCACCCTGACCGGAAGTTTAAGGAGTACCAGCGAAACAAAAACAAGTACAGGATAAACAACCGATAACGCATACAAAAAAAACTTATAGGGAGTCTTCATTCTTCATGGCCGCCGTTTTGTGTTTTATGCCTGTTCTGTATAAGGCTGAAGTGCGTCTACGGCATCCTGAACCGTGCGGACTGTCTTGAAAAGTTCCGGATCAATTTTTCCGGGAATAAATTCCTTTGTCTTTACAACGAGATCAATAAAGTCAATTGAATCAAGACCAAGATCATCCACAAGATGTGCACGGGGAACAACAAGAGACTCATCAGCTTCAAAATCATTTATAAGGATATCTTTAAGCCTGGTAAAGAGTTCGTCTTTTGTCATTTTGCCCTCTCTGCTGCGATGTATTCTGCAAGAGCATCAACAGAAGCAAAATGCTTTTTGTTGTCTGCATTCTCTGAAGAAAACTTTACGCCGAACTTTTTCTTAAGAGCAACTCCAAGTTCAAGAGCATCAATTGAATCAAGACCGAGGCCTTCTCCAAAAAGAGGCTGTGAATCAACGATGTCTTCTGCTTTCACGTCTTCAAGGTCAAGCGATGAAATAATCACTTCCTTTATTTCTTTCTTTAATTCGTCCATAAAAACCGTCCGAAAGTAGTAATGGAATATACGCCGGAACACTCACAAGGCACCCCCGGATGTCCGGATTTTCAGACGCGTATTATATAGAAAAAAACACATACATGCAATAATCCCCGAAAAAAAAATAATGACCTCCTCCCCCGCCGTTTTGACCTAAGTTTCAAACTGTGATACACTAGATATATTATGGACAAAGCAATATATAATTACGACGATTTTAAGAGCGATAAGATTCGTGCTGTTGATGCAAAATTCGAAGCACAGAAAATAGCATTTGCTCCGCTTACTTTTCAGGCTGTACGCGCACTTCTGGAAACAGGAATCCTTAATATAATAGAAGATTCCGGTGACAAAGGCATTTCCTGCAGTGACATTTCTGCTAAATCCGGAATCAGTGAATACGGTGTCGGAGTTCTCTGCGAAATGGCTCTGGGCATGGGTGTTTTACGTCTTTCTGCTGATTCTGAATCTCAGAAGAACGAAAAGTTTACCCTCGGAAAAACCGGCTGGATGCTTCTTGAAGACGACCTTACCCGCGCTAACTTTTTCTTTACCAATGACATCTGCTACAAGGGTGCATGGGATCTTCTTGATTCCGTAAAGAACGGAAAACCGGAAGGACTTAAGGTTATCGGAGAAAAGTGGACTACAATCTATGAAGCACTTTCTACACTTCCCGACCGCGAGAAAAAATCATGGTTCGACTTTGACCATTTTTATTCAGACATTGCTTTCCCGGAAGCACTCCCGATTGTCTATTCAAAAAAGCCGAAGACTCTTGTAGACATCGGCGGTAACACTGCAAAGTGGGCAATCGCTTCCTGCAGATTCAATTCGGATGTTCACGTTACGATCGTTGACCTTCCCGGACAGACTGCCGTTGCAGAAACAAATGCAGCAGAAGCAGGATTTGCAGACCGCATTTCTACCTGCGCCGGAAACATCCTTAAGGAAGAAACAAAGCTTCCTTCTAAACCGGATGCCGTATGGATGAGCCAGTTCCTTGACTGCTTTTCACTTCATCAGATTTCAAAAATCGCAAAGAAGGTTTACGAAGCTGCGGGAGAAAACACAAGCGTATATGTTCTTGAGCCTCTCTGGGACAAGCAGCACTTTTCTGCAAGCGCCTATTCACTTCAGGCAACTTCCCTTTACTTTACGTGTATGGCAAACGGCAATTCAAAGATGTACCGCTACGAAGAACTCGTAAATGCAATCGAAGAATCAGGACTTAAGCTTAAGACTGCACACCACAACCTCGGTTCAAACTGCTATTCACTTCTTGAATTTGTAAAATAGAGGCTGTAATGAAAAAAGTTTCTGCATCTTTCCTTACGGCATGGGCTCCTTCTCTTGGTGATGATAAAACTGCGTGGAAGGAGTGGTTGCAGGGAAGAAGAGAAATACCGCAGGCTTCAGACAGTCCGTCTCTTGACTTCATGCCTCCTCTGTTCAGGAGAAGGCTGAGCCAGCTTACAAAAATGACGGTTCATACAGTTCACAGGGTTATAGAAGAATCAAAAAAAACTGAACTTAAAATTTTTTCTGCAGGAAACTATGGAGAAATAAACCGCGAGTTCCAGATAAACGAGCAGCTTGTAAATGACCATGACATTCTTCCTGCAACTTTTTCATTAAGCGTTTTTAACACTCCGGCAGCACAGGCAACACTCGCCTGCAAAATACATTCAGGCTACACGGCAGCCTTTGGTGCAGAAGGAAGCTTCTATGATGCACTGGCAGCGGCCGCTTCCATAGTACTCTGCGGAGATGAAAAAGAAATTCTTTTTACCTGGGGAGATGAAAACCTTCCCGAAGAATATACGGAACACAACGGCGAAAAATCAGTTCCGCTGTGTTTTTCGTTCATATTAAGTTCAGAAGAAACAGAAAATTCTTTTTCTTTTGATGCAGACACTTTTAAAGACTCAAAGGCAGAAGACTTCCTTAGAAAATTCATAAATGAAAACTATTGATCCAAAGTACAGTCACGCTGAACTTCCAAGAGCAAAAAATCCTCTGCTTCATTTTTACAAATGCTTCATGAAGATTTTCTGCATTTTCTTTTTTGGAACAGGCGGATTCTTACTTGGACTTCTTGTTTTTCCGGTTTTTAAAATCATCTTTATAAAACGAAAGACTTTTAAAAAAGCGGCAATGGCTTTTACAAGTGCAACATTCCGCTTCTTTATAGTTATCATGCGGCTTACCGGCTGCTTAAGGCTTAAAATCGAAGGGAGAGAAAAACTTAAGGAATTAAAATCCTGCATCATCGTTGCAAACCACCCTTCACTTCTTGATGTTGTATTTCTGATTTCTATCATAAAAAATGCTGACTGCATTGTTCGTGGCGGTCTTACAAAAACTCCGCTCGTGTTTGTCATAAAGCATCTTTATATTGTAAATACACTCGGCACGGAAGAAATGATGGAACTTTCCAAAGCCTCGCTTGATACGGGAACAAACCTCATCATCTTTCCGGAAGGTACCCGCACTCCGCGCCACGGCTTAAACCCATACAAGCGCGGTGCTGCACGAATTGCACTCAGGACAAAGAGCGACATTGTTCCGGTATACATCGGCGGTAACGACAAATACGGACTTGGAAAACACGACCCGCTGTTCAGTTTTAACCCGACAGAAATTTACCGCTATCACATCAAGGTACTGGATAAAATTCCGATAAGCGACTTCGCTGACGAAGAAGAGCAGATTGCAGCCCGTCATCTTACAGACCGCATCCACACTCAAATAGCAGAAGCTGCACTAAAAACAGATGGAAAAATTTTATGAAAAAAGCTCTCGCACTTTTAATTCTTGCCTGTATTTTTAAGGCATCGGCAAAAGACAAATTCGTAATAAATATCTGGGATGATGTTCCTGCAATGAAGCATGAACGCGTTATCTGTGAAGTAACAATTCCCGACAACTTTAACGGAAGTTCAGTCGTAATCTGTCCGGGCGGCAGCTATCATCATCTTGGAATAGTAACGGAAGGAAGATCAACGGCAAAGTGTTTTAACGAAAAAGGAACCGCTTCTTTTGTACTCTGGTACCGCGTTGCAAAAAACAACTGGCACTACCCGGCCATGATGCAGGACATTCAGCGGATGATTCAGCTTATAAGGGAAAACAGCAGCATCTGGAAAACTGATTCAAAAAGAGTTGCTGCAATCGGTTTTTCTGCCGGCGGTCATCTCGTATGCTGGGCCGGAGAAAACGGAAACCGCATTAACCTTCTTGAACCGCTCGGGATCAAAACAGAAGTTTCTCTTCGCCCTGATTTTTCCATACCGGTTTATCCTGTTGTAACAATGGATGCAGACATCGGACATGAATGGTCAAGAAAGAGCCTTCTTAATTCGGACTATAATAAACAGAGTGAATTACGTGAAGCTCTCTGCCTCGAAAAAAATGTTCCCGATGACATGGTTCCGACTTACCTCGTTGCCTGCGAAGATGACCCTGTAGTTATTTATGAAAACAGCGTAAGGCTTTCCAAGGCGCTCGAAGAAAAAAATGCGGACTTTGTTTTTAAAACCTATCCATGGGGCGGACACGGCTTCGGCATGACCAATGGCAAGTTCATGAAAACCTTCCGCTGGAATAAAGACCTGTTCAGCTGGCTGGAAGAACGCGGCTTCTTTAGTCCGCTTACTGAATAGAAAGTATTTCGTCCAGATTTTTTCTCGGAGGCATGTCCGGATTCTGGGCACGCTTTCCAAGTGCAATTACCGCCATAACTTCTTCGTCTTCCGGAATCGAAACTGCTTTTTTAATTGCCTGTGAATCGCGCAGTCCCATTATAAGGGTATCTAATCCAAGTTCACGGGCTTTAAGCATAAGAAGCATGTTCTGAAGTCCAAGATCATAAGCACCCCATTCATCACCGCACTCATTTGCGGCAGTATCATTCTGAGTATCAAAGCCGCTTATCCTTTTCTTAAACGACACGACGATGTAAACTGCATTCAGGCTGCGCTCCTGATTGAACGCAGGAAGTGCATTTTTAACGGCAGTTATTTTTTCTTCGGAGAGTGCTGCGTAGTAACGGCCGGTCTGTGAATTTTTCCAGCTCGGGGCATTCTGAGCAAATGCAATTATTTCTTTTACATCACTTTCTTTTATTTCTGTTTTTTCGTAGGCGCGGATTGTCCTGCGTGAAAGTACGGCTTCTTTTAGTTCCATAATTTTATCTCCAGATTGATTTGATTCATTATTTGTAACATATTTTTTTTTCTGTTACAATTCAGGCATGATTACAGAACTTACAGTAACGATTCTCCCTGATGAAGAAAACGAGCGCTCTATTCTTAAAAAGCTCCTTGATGAACTTAAAAAGAAAAACATTTCCTGTAAACAAG
>JAGABO010000051.1 GCA_017614655.1 Treponema sp.
ATAATTATACGCGGCTCTTTTACAACAGAAGAAAGGCTTTCGTTTATGGAATACATAAAATCACTTCAGCTTTTAAAGACTATTTCTATCGTGCTGATTCTTGAAAACTATGAAGCCGAAAAAGTTGAACTTTTCGAAAAAGAAGGTACATGTACATGTATTGTAAAACCGTTCTCTGTAAATGAATATACATCCATTGTAAAACTTATACTTAACACGCAGAGAAAAATAAAAGATTCTGTTCTTCAGAGAATTCAGAATGCAATGGAAAATAAAATTCAGATTTCTGATTCGCAGACAGTTCCGGTAGAAAACGTACAGAAAGATGACGGTACAAAATTCTTTGATGAAGCAGGATTTTCAAAAAGAGAGAGAATGATTGCCCGTGAAATATTAAAAGGAAAAACGGATAAGGAAATTGCATCGGAACTTGGAATAACAGTTCAAACAGTCATGACTCACAACAAAAATATTTTTAAAAAAGCCGGAGTTCATTCACGTGTTGAGTTAATGGCAAAAGTGCGCTAGACTTGCATGAATTCAGGGAGGCAAAATGGCAGGAAACAGTTTCGGCATCGTTTTTAAAGTTACAACTTTTGGAGAAAGCCATGGAGAAGGACTCGGCTGCATTATAGACGGATGCCCGGCAGGAATAAAGTTCGATTATGATTTTCTTCAGTCAGAAATGGCAAGAAGAAAACCGGGATACGGCGGGGCAGCTGCAACACAGAGAAAAGAAGACGATACTGCAGAAGTATTAAGCGGAGTTTTTGAAGGCATTACTACAGGAACACCGATTGCGGTTCTCATCAGAAATACAAGCCAGAAATCAGGGGATTATTCAAACATAAAAGATGTATTCCGTCCGGGACACGGTGATTTTACTTATTTCGAAAAATATGGAATAAGGGATTACAGGGGCGGAGGAAGATCCAGCGGAAGGGAAACCTGTGCAAGAGTTGCCGCCGGCGCTGTTGCAAAAATGATTCTTCGGGAAAACGGAATCAGCATTACGGCTTATACAAAGAAAGCATGCGGAATAGAAATCTCAGAAGTTGATGAAACTGTAATCGAAAAAAACCTGATGCGCGCTCCGGATTTAAACGCCGCCGCCCTCATGCAGGAAAAAGTTGAACAGTACAAAAAAGAAGGAAATTCTGCAGGCGGAATCATTGAATGTGTTATCCGCGGAGTAAAACCGGGACTTGGAGAACCAGTTTTTGACAAGGCAGATGCTCTTTTAGCGCAGGCTCTTCTTTCCATAGGAGCCGTTAAAGGAATTGAATTCGGAGCAGGATTTGAAGCCGCAGATTTAACGGGAAAAGAAAACAACGATTCAATGATTAAAGGATTCGGTTTTAAGACAAATAATGCCGGAGGAATTCTTTCCGGCATTACAAACGGAAACGATATTATATTCAGAATTGCAGTAAAGCCTGTTCCAAGCATTTATCTCAAACAGGAAACAGTTGATATAGACGGAAACGAATGCAGCATAGAAATAGAAGGGCGCCATGATGTATGTCTCTGCCCGCGCATAGTTCCGGTTGTAGAAGCAATGGCAGCAGTCACAATGACAGATCTTCTTTTAAGAAACAGGGCGGCACGTATATGAGTTCAGAAAAAAAAACAGACGGCAGAAAAAAAATTAAAAAATTTCTTCTGCTTATTCCGGCTGCATTTCTCTGCATATTTTTTATATTTGCCGGAGAATTTTATTCAATAAAAAAGCGTACGGAAAATCCTCAGACACCGCAAAAGTTAAGTACAGAAGAACAAGAAGAACTTGTTCAACTTCTGGACAGATACTATCCTCAGAGAAATGCACTCCTTAAGAAAGCCGATTATACGCTTCCCTCTTTTACAGATGAAGTTGCAGCACAAAGCGCTGTTCTTGCAGATTTTAAGACAGGAACAATTCTTTATTCAAAAAATCCTGATCTTTTAATTCCGCCGGCTTCTATGACCAAGCTTGTAGAAATGTATGTAATTCTTGAGGAAACAGAAAAAGGAAACATTTCCCTCGACAGTATTGTACCTCTTCCTCCTGAATGCTGGGCAGTAAACATGCCGCGCGATGCCTCCTTAATGTTTCTTGCAGAAGGTCAGAAAGTTACCTTAAAAGAACTTCTCCTGGGACTTGCGGTTGCAAGCGGAAACGATGCGTCAATTGCAGCAGCAGATTTTGTTGCAGGAAACATGGACGAGTTTGTTTACAGAATGAATTCTGTCATAAGAAAACTCGGACTTAAAGAAACTCATTTTGTCGAAAGCTCAGGCTACAGCGAAGAAAACATTACAACTGCACAGGAATTTACATCGTTTGCCCGTGTCTATCTGCAGAAATTCCCGTTTTCCATTAAAGACTTCCATTCTCAGAAAATGATAGCCTACCCTCAGGAAAAAAATCTTCCGGACTATCAGAAGGACAGCAGTAAAAGCCAGCCTGTAGTTCAATATAATACAAACAAACTTCTTAATGAACTGGAAGGCTGTGACGGACTTAAAACAGGCTTTATTACCGAAAGCGGTTACAACCTTGCCCTCACTGCAGAAAGAAATGGAAGAAGGCTTATTTCGGTAACAATGGGCGGTCCTGGAAAAGGCTCTGCAGAGGGAAACTTCTACAGGATAAAAGACGGAAAGGCTCTTATGGAATACGGTTTTTCAAACTTTTATAATTACGTTCAGCAGGAAGATCATGTATATACAGTTCCCGTTCCTGCAAGCCCTGTTCAGGAAGTAAATCTTATTCCTGCATTTAAAGAAGAGTTTGTCTTTCCTGTAAGTGCACGCGAAAACCTGACGATAGAAAAAAACATCCCATACCTTATAGAAGGAAGCGTTATAAAAGGAGAAGCATACGGAAGTATCATTTACAAAAGCGGCGGAAAACTTTTAAAAGAAGTGCCTCTTGTTTCTGACAGAAATGCAGAAGAAAAAGGCATCTTTAGAAAAGCTGCGGCTTTTATACTTGCAAGAAAAAGCGGTAAAACTAGTCGGCAATAAGGGCTGCATCTGTTATTTCACAGCCTGCATCGAGAATGGAAGAAATAAGAAGATCAAGATTTTCGTAAAGATAATCTTTTCTTGTTCCGTGCGCTTTTCCGACGTTTACGGGAATTACAGTTCTGTCTTTTAGCGAAAGTGTAATCTGCTCAATAAGTTCGCTGGAAGATTTGTACTCCCCTTTTTTTGCAAGTGCATCTTCAAAAGTAACGCTGTCATCTGCATTTTTAAGGGCTTCTACGTAAGTGTAGCCCGCTTCCTTTGAAGCTTCTTTCATAAGCGGGCTTGATTTATAAAACGGTGCATGCCAGAGAAGGGACAATTCTTTTCCGGTTGTAATAAAAAACTCATCTTCGTTTCTTGCAAGTCCACGCTTAATAAAATCTGCATCTATTACAAAGTTTTTGGAAAGAAGATCTGCTCTGCTGTAAAAAATTGATGCACAGTTATTTCCGGATAAAGCAATCTGCTTCGTTTCTGCAGGGTATCGCCTTATAAATTCACCGTTAAAAAAGAAAGTTCCCTTTACACCAAAACGTTCAAGCGTATCCAGTATTTCTGCAACTCCTGCAGCACTGTCCGTTGCATCAAAGGCAAAAGCAACCCTTTTTGGAGATGGAAGATTTTTTTCTGTTTCCCTGTACACCGGATAGCTTACAACTTTTTTAGACAGGGATCTTACGTATATTCCGTTTAAGAACTTAGGGTTTCTGCACGAAGATGTAAATACCCTGAAGTTTCCGTTCATGCTGCTTCCCGTTGCAGGAGGTTTTGCCAGAGAAGGAATCCACATGCATTTTTTCTCATCATAAAAGAAACTCTTATCAAGAGATTTTATGTATACAGAAATTCTGTTGCCATCAAAGAACGGTTTTTCTGCACTGGAAAGATAAAGGATTCGTCCTTCTGAAGTTTTATTTTTAAAATCAAACTTCCAGAGTCTTACAGTATATTCGCCGCCTGCAGCGAGAGAAAAAGCAGAAGTCCATGCAAGAGAATGAATTTTTTCTCCCTGGATTCTGGTACACTGCATCCATGATGTCGTGTCATAAATATAGGCAGAGTTTCCGCTTGCAAAAGCAATATGCCTTTTATCCGGAGAAAGAACAGGACTTGAACAGCCGTTTATATCCAGAAGATGTTCCATTTTTCCATAAAGAGTATAAACTGAACTGATTTTTCTGCTGTTTGAAAATCCCAGCATATCAATCCAGAGAACAGGTTTTCTCTCTGTCGTCCAGAAAATCCTGTAATCAAGAGGAGTTCCTTTTAAGCCGGTAAGTGAATAGATTCCCTTTATGTGAACATAATCATAGCCCTGAGCGCCCAGTGAAAAATAATTTACAAGACTTCCGTCCTGAATCATCACTATCTGAGTTCCGTCTACATCACAGAAAAAAATATCACGGACAGAATCAAAATCATAAGGAAGACGTGCAATAATTCTTCCGCTTCCAACCAGAGGAGAATAAAGACCCCTTGTAAAAAGTTCATTCTGCTGTATACGGTAAACAATATCGCCGTTTATATAAATAAGTGATGCATTTCCTGTCC
>JAGABO010000052.1 GCA_017614655.1 Treponema sp.
AGAGAAGTTACGTCTTCGATTTCAAGAGGATTTTCAAATCCAAGTGAATTCATTTTTTCAAGTACGGCGATTGCATAGTCAACCGCATCAAGAAGATTTGCCGCAGTATAAGTCTTTATTTCCTTAAGGGCGGCTATGGCTTTGTCATTTGTCATAATGCTTTTCCTCCGAAAATGATTGTACACCCTGCAAAAGAATCTGTCATTAACTTCCTTTACAAAAGGCTTTGTTTTTTTCTATAATCATGCAAATGCGTTCAAGAAAGAAAAAACCGAAGATTAAACTCAGCACAAAAAAAGTAATGGCAATGACGGCCGTTATTTTTGTTTTATGTGCAGCACTTGTTGTAATAAACGCACTCGTCTCGCCCGAAAGCCCTTCTGCAGGCAGAAAGCCGGAAAAGGTAAAAACTGAGCTTACTCAGAAAAACGAAAATCCTGCAAAAACAGAAAACAGTTCTGTTCAGGAAAAACCTCAGAACAGCACACCACGCACTGCAGAAAGCAGGGAAAGCGTAAAGAACACGACTCCCGCATCATCAGAAAAAAAACAAAATTCAGCACCGGCCGCCCCGGAAAAAGAAACGGATAAATCAGCAGAAAAAAAATCAGGTTCAGTTATAAAACCGGAAGAACCCGTTGCTTCCGTAAAACCGGTTCCTCCTGTTGAACAAGAGCCGCTCTTTAACATTCCGAAAGCAGAAAAAGGTGCAACGCTTGTATTCATAATTGATGATGCAGGCCTTAACGTTGAATACACAAAGAGATACGCAACGCTTCCCTTCCCGATTACAATCGCAGTTCTTCCCGGACTTCCGCACACAAAAGACTGCGCCTGGGTGGTAAGATCAAACAAGAAAGAACTTATACTGCATCAGCCGATGCAGTCTGTAAACTTAAAGCTTGACCCCGGCCCCGGAAAAATCACTGCAGACATGAAAGCTTACGACATAATAAAAACCGTGCGGGAAAACCTTGACGAGCTTGGCCCCGGAGTAAAGGGAATGAACAATCACGAAGGCTCGCTCATCACATCCGACGTGCTTAAAATCGGCTTTGTAATGGATGTGTGTGATGAACGCGGCATTTACTTTTTAGACAGCCGCACCACAAAAGACACTCAGGCTCCACAGGCTGCACTTGAACGGGGAACTGCTTTCTTTGAAAAAAACGCTCCCTACATAGACAACGTAATCGACAGAAATGCGATGATTTCTGAAATTTATAAATGCCTTGATGTTGCAAACAAAAAAGGAAAAGCTATAATGATAGGACACGTAGACAAGAGTGCAGCCATACTTCCGGCGCTTCTTGCCGAAATGTATCCGTACTTAAAAGAAAAAGGCTACAGGTTTGCAACGCCGTCAATGTTAGAATAGAGGTTGAATTATGTTAGTACTCGGAATAGAAAGTTCCTGTGATGAAACAGCAGCAGCAGTTGTTGAAGACGGAAAAAAAATCATAAGCAATGTCGTTGCAACCCAGATTCCCTTTCATGAAGTTTACAAGGGAGTTGTTCCCGAAATTGCAAGCCGTAAACATGCTGAATGGATCCTGCCGGTTGTAAGGCAGGCTTTAGCCGAAGCAGAACTTCCTCTTGAAAAAATTGATGCAGTTGCCGCCACAAACAGGCCGGGCCTTATGGGTTCTCTTTTAGTCGGACTTACTTTTGCAAAGACTCTTGCATGGAGTACGGGAAAACCTTTTTATGCGGTAAATCACATGCTCGGTCACATGTATGCAGCCCATCTTGAAAACGACATTCAGTATCCGTACATAGGACTTTTAGTTTCGGGCGGACACTCAATCATTGCAAAAGTAAACGGCTTTGATGATCTTGAGATTTTAGGAACCACAATTGATGACAGCGTCGGTGAAGCATTTGACAAGGTTTCAAAGTTTTATGATCTGGGATATCCGGGCGGAGTGATAATTGACCGGCTTTCTAAAAACGGAGACCCGAAGGCGTTCAGTTTTCCTGTTCCGAAAATGGATAAGGGCGACCACAGATATGATGTTTCGTTCAGCGGATTAAAGACAGCAGTAATTCATCAGGCAGACTTTTTCTTAAATGAAGGATACGAAAAAACTGTAGAAAATATTGCAGCCTCTTTCCAGGAAACAGCCTGTAAAACTTTAGTCAGTCGTCTTATGCGCGCCGTAAAGGATACGGGCCTTACAACAGTTGTTGCAGGAGGCGGTGTTGCTGCAAACTCAAGGCTTCGAGCCATGCTTGCAGAACACACGGAACTCAACTGCATTTTTCCTCCGCTTAAACTCTGCGGAGATAACGGTGCCATGATTGCGGGAGTTGCCTGGCACTTCTTAAAGCGCGGCGAAACTTCTCCGCTTGACACCACCGCCTGCGCCCGCATTCCTCAATTTAAACGCGGGCTTGCAAACTTAGAAGCATTCGGCAGGCGGTAAAATCAATTAAGCGTTAATCTTTGCTACAACAAGCTCGCCCATCTTCTTTGTGCCGACGAGTTTACCGTTTGCCTTAACTTCTGCAAGATGACTTCCTGCGATGTCGCCGGTTCTCCAGCCTTCATCAAGAACATCGTTAACTGCCTTTTCTACAGCCTTTGCTTCTTCTTCAAGACCGAAGCTGTAGCGTAAAAGCATTGCAGCAGAAAGAATTGTTGCAAGAGGGTTAGCAAGATCTTTTCCTGCAATATCCGGAGCTGAACCGTGAATCGGTTCGTAGAGGCCCGGGCCTGTTCCGTCGCCGAGGGAAGCAGAAGCAAGCATTCCGATTGAACCTGTAATCTGTGAAGCTTCGTCAGAAAGAATGTCGCCGAACATGTTGCTTGTTGCAATTACGTCAAACTGGCGCGGGTTTCTTACAAGCTGCATCGAAGCATTGTCGATGTAAAGGTAAGAAAGGGTTACATCCGGGTAGTCCGTCTTTACGTCTTCTGCAACGCGTCTCCAGAGCTGGGAACTGTTAAGGATGTTAGCCTTGTCTACGACGCAGAGTCTCTTCTGCCTTTTCTGAGCATATTCGAATCCCATGCGAACGATGCGTTCAATTTCGGGACGTGTGTATTTTTCTGTATCCCAGGCTGTATTCATGTCTTCTGATGTTCCGCGTTCACCGAAGTAGATACCTCCGGTAAGTTCACGTACGATAAGAATATCAAGACCTTCACCTACGATTTCGTCTTTAAGGGGACATGCATCTTTAAGCTGCTTCCACATAACGGCAGGACGAAGGTTTGCAAAAACTTTCATTCCCCCGCGGAGCCCGAGAAGTGCTTTTTCCGGGCGGAGTTCTGAAGCAAGGTTATCCCACTTTGGTCCGCCTACAGCACCAAGAAGAGCAGCGTCGCTTTTTAATGCAATGTCGAGCTGTTCCTGAGGAAGCGGCTTTCCGAATTTGTCAATTGCTGAACCGCCGGCAATTACAGTTGTGTAATTCCATTTGTGTCCGTATTTTTTTGCAACGGCATCAAGAACGTTTACTGCTTCCGTTACAACATCTGGTCCGATTCCGTCTCCCGGAATAAGGGCGATTGTCTTTTCCATATTTTTATCCTCATTACAAGTTATAGATTTTCATGTCTATTATAATGATTTTTAATATTGCGTAAAGCATAATAAAAGAATTGCAGTATTGAATATTTTGCAACAATCTCTGTAAACGGAGAAGCCGCCTTTTTAGGGCGGCTTCAGGGTTAAAAAAGTTAAAAAGGAGGAGTGCCTCAGGAAAGAATGTTCCACTACTACACTCTTCCTTCAGCAATAAAGCCTTACGACTTTATAATAAAACCGGAAGTTGCAGTTTCCGGATTTATCAGTTTTTAACGGCTACATTGCCTTTCTTGCAACTGCAGCTTTAAGGTGTTTTACGGCACGAAGTTCTGTCTGTCTTACAGCTTCAGGACTTACCCCGATTATTCTGCTTACTTCACGCAAAGTTTTTGCACGAAGATCATTTTCGAAATTATAGCGATACCAGATTACAAGTTTCTCGTTACCTGGAAGCATTTCTATCATTGAATGAAGTTCTTCTCTTTCTTCTTCGCGGAGAAGAAGCTCTTCCGGTGAATAGTGTGAATCAGCAATGATGTCACCTACAGAACACGGTGTTCCTTCTGAATCAGTTTCTGAATCCAGGGAAGCCACCGTGTAAGCGAAAGTCATAACGCTTTTGACTTTATCTTCGCTCATTCCAAGATAAAGTGCTATCTCCTGAACGCCGGCTTCTTTTCCATACTGCTGAAAAAGATAGCTCTGCGCATTCTGGATTTTTCTGATAAGTTCCTCCTTGCGGTGAGGAAGCTGAATGAATGATGTGCGGTTGTTCACATAACGGAGCATGTACTGCACAATCCAGGGATATGCATAGGTAGAAAATCTGGTCTTGAATGACCAGCTGAACTTCTCTGCTGCAACCATGAGGCCCATGTTTCCTTCCTGAACCAGATCCATGGCATTCAGGTTAGAACACTTAAAGCGACATGCAATACTTACAACAAGACGAAGGTTCGAGTTTACAAGAGCAGTAAGAGCCCTTTTATCTCCTTCCTGTATCCTTTTAGAAAGTTCACATTCCTCTTCTGCCGAGAGAAGCGGATATTTCTGAATCTGTCTGAGGTAAGAGGCATCTATTTCTACTTTCATACGCGTTTCTCCTTTCCTTTAATTCATTTTCTGTCGACAGTAACATTAGCAATAATCGTGCCAAACTATCCTTTTTCATACTTTTTTTGCTGATTTTTTCTGAACCGCCAAGCATACAAATCCAGCCGAAACACAATAACTCTTTATATTATACAAAGTTAAACAATACATAAAATTTCAATATTTTTTTTAATTTTTTTTGATTTTTTTTAATTCTCTTTACAGAAACAGAGGTGTATGAAAAATTATCAGTATAAAAAATCATACAGAGTAAACTTTTTTATACAACTATTTTTATACAATTCCGCATCCGAAGCAGTCAGGTCTTACGCATAAAAAAACACTTCCAGGCATTAAACAAACTGTAAAACCGCTGCAATAATGCTGCTGCATGCCTGACTGCGCATGGAAACTATATGTTTCTGCCGCCTGGGCGGCAGGCGCAGTCAGGAATGCTTTTCCAGTCTGTTTAATGCCTTCGCGTGTTTTTCTATGCGTAAGACATTCTGGCTACGTCTCTGTAACATTGACCGCGGTATGTATTATCAATATAATGTAGAAACTATGAAACCTGTTTTAATTAAAGACCTTCTTACATCAAATGCCGACGGAAGAAAAGTAACTGTATGCGGCTGGGTAAGAACAAAACGCGACTCAAAAAACCTTGTATTCATCCAGGTAAACGATGGAAGCTGCTTTGCAAGCATTCAGCTTACATTTGACCGTTCAAATCCTTCTAAAGACGCAGATGCAGAATCAATAGAAAATGAACTCAAGAAGCTTTCTACAGGAGCTTCCCTCAGGGCAGAAGGAATCATCGTTCCATCTCCTGCAAGCGGTCAGGCTGTTGAAGTAACCCTCGAAAAGCTTATATGCCTTGGAGAAGCAAAACCGGAAGAATACCCTCTTCAGAAAAACAAGATGTCCATGGAATACCTGCGCGAAAATGCATATCTCCGCGCAAGGACAAATACCTTCGGTGCAGTTTTCCGCGTAAGAAACCAGATGGCATTTGCCGTTCATTCCTTCTTTCAGGAAAGAGGCTTTCAGTACATAAACGCCCCGGAAATCACCTGCTCGGACTGTGAAGGTGCAGGAGAAATGTTCCAGGTAACAACACTTTCCCTCGAAAAGATTGCTGAACTCGGTGTTAAAGCCGGCGCTAACGGCATGAAGATAGAAGACGCACACAAAATCGTAGACTATTCAAAGGACTTCTTCGGTAAAAAGGCAAGCCTTACGGTTTCCGGTCAGCTCGAAGCCGAAACAATGGCAACAGCTTTAAGCCGCGTCTACACCTTCGGACCGACTTTCCGTGCAGAAAATTCAAACACACCGCGCCACCTTGCTGAATTCTGGATGATCGAACCGGAAATGGCATTCTTTGACCTTAACGACGACATGGACATTCAGGAAGAGTTCATCAAGTACCTTCTTAACTGGGCCCTTACAAAATGCCGCGAAGACCTCGAATTCTTTGACAAGCGCATTCAGCCTGGACTTATCGAAATGCTCGAGCACGTTGCTTCAAGTGACTTTGTGCGCATTTCATACACGGATGCAATTGCTGAACTCGAAAAACACGCAGACGAAGCTAAGTTCGAATTTAAGCCTTACTGGGGCTGCGACATTGCAACCGAGCATGAGCGCTATCTTACGGAAAAGATTTTCAAAAAGCCGGTTATGGTGTTCAACTATCCGAAGGAAATCAAATCATTCTACATGAAGCAGAATGAAGACGGCAAAACCGTAAAGGCAGTTGACGTTCTTGTTCCGGGAATCGGTGAAATCATCGGTGGAAGCGAACGCGAAGAAGATTACGACAAGCTCCTTGCAGAAATCAACCGCCGCGGCATGGACGAAAGCATCTATGACTGGTACCTTAACCTGCGCAAGTTCGGAACAGTGCCTCATTCAGGCTTCGGTCTCGGTTTTGAGCGTCTTATCCGCTACGTAACGGGAATGGAAAACATCAGGGATGTAATTCCTTATCCGAGAGCACCGAAACTGGCAGATTTCTGATT
Source organism: Treponema sp. (assembly GCA_017614655.1). GTDB lineage: Bacteria > Spirochaetota > Spirochaetia > Treponematales > Treponemataceae > Treponema_D. Next base: position 6,650 of record JAGABO010000052.1, read on the forward strand.
CTAAAGAAAAATCCGGAAAAACTGCGGTCAGACACGTTTTTTTTTTGGATACAGTCTGTAAAACTGACTGGTTTTGCATTAAAGTAAAAGGCAGGATCGGTCAGTTTATATCTCTGTATCCGGTATAAAAACTTGACGATTTTTAACTTTACTGTGATAATGGAATGAATAGGAGATTTCATGGCGGACGAAAACACCGGAAAGTTAGATGAAACAGAAATTTTCGGTCGAAAAATTTTCTTTTTAAATCCGACCTTCTCAATAAGAAATGATGTTATTCCTTCTCTTCAGGGCAAAGAGTATGAAGTTTATGTCATCGACAGTTACAAAGACGCCAAGAATATCCTTAAGAGCCACAGAAAATCAATCTGCTTCATAAACGTAGACGCACAGCTTACGATGGGAGCATGGTTTAATTTTATAAAATCCTTCGAAGAAGACGAAGTTCTAAAAACAACTTTTGTAGGACTTATTTCTGAACGCTTAAAGGGAGAAGACCGTTCAACATTCCTTAATCAGGCTTCGATTCCCGGCGGAATTATAAGTTCAGAAGAGCCGACAACACAGATCACGGAAGAAGTAGAAAAACTGCTCGAGACAAATCACGCAAAAGGAAAAAGGCAGTATGTACGTGCATCACTGGCTGCAGAACGTGAAGCCAACATGTTCTGGATGAACGGCGACAAGCTTATTCAGATGAAGCTGGTAGATATTTCGTCGGTCGGAATGAGCGCCTTTATTCCGGAAGCAATGGCAGGGCTTGCCCATGAGAAATCAATTTTAAGAAATATTACCCTTCGCTTAGGACCAAAGCAGTTTGTTATTGATACGGTAGTTCTTGCAACAAAAACCTGTCAGGGTGGAGCACTGTGGATTATGCTCATGCTTCAGAATACACCTGACCACATAAGAAATACGATACGGGATTTTGTTTCGGAAACAAACCAGAAACTCATGATACTTTCCATAGAAGACAAACCTTCTGATAAAACCGACTACAACGGATTACCATATTACAAAACGGTTTCCAAACGGAGCAAACCTTCCTCGTGAAAATGCGCAGAAAAAAAAAGTTTACGCTTACAACTTTTCTACAGTCGCTTTACCTTACATGGAACTTTTTCTGTTCAAACGACCTCCTGTCATACGCTTCCTCATGTTCGTTCGGATTCTTCCTTTCGATGACTCCGGTAATACTTCTGTGCATGACGGTTCTGGTAAGGTTCCTGCATGCTTCTCCGGAAACAGTTGCGCTTCTTCTTTCCAAAACCGGAAACTTTTTTGAACCGTGGGACATGCAGGAAACGATATCCCGTCTTACGGCCGTAAAAACGTTTTCTCTTTTTGAAGTACTTGTTGCAATTGCACTTATAATTCTTGCACGCCGCTTTGTTGCTTGCATAATTGCAGGACTTGCAAAGATTTTCGGACCAGAACAGAAAAAGCGTCCGGTAATGACACAGGTATTCATACTTTTTGTTGAAGCACTTATCGTTGTTTTTCTTTCGAGTTTTGCATTCATCTTTCTTTCGTTTACAACAATTTCAAATCTTCCGTTTTTATCATCCGTACAGAATTCATTCATCAACATAAAAAACTGGATTTTAAAACTATTCGATCTGCTGCCATATCTGCTTGTATTCCTGATGACGTTTTTTTCCTACAGAACAGGAAGCCGCACAAAACCAGGAGTACTGCTTTCCGCAGCCGCAGCTTTCGGCTCTATGGTAAGTTTCTGGGTATTCCTGAAAGTTGCCGTAAGTGTTGTAAACCTTAACGCATACAACGTTATCTACGGAGTTTTCGGAAACCTCATGATTCTTCTTCTTGCAGTGTGGGTTTTCTTTGCAATATTCCTGTTCTTTGCGCAGTGGGTTTTTGTTTTTCAGTTTTTTGATACCCTGCTCCTTTGTGAACTTTATATTCTTCCATCCAGGGATGACACAAAATTTTCTTCTTCCGTAAAGCGCTCTCTTTTTATAAGACCGAATAACCTTCTGGAAAAAAATCAGAATGTCATTGATCTAAAAGAAGGAGACTGCATCTATAAACAGGGCGAAAAAGGAAGCGACACTTACTTTGTAGTAAGAGGCTCCGTGAAGGTTCAGAGGCAGAATCATGTAGCCTTTGTTGAACGCGGCGACTTCTTTGGAGAGGAAGCCTGTATCCTTAATGAAATCCGAAGCGAAGAAGCCGTTGCTGCAACTGATGTAAAGCTTGTAAAAATTTCTGAAGAGATTTTCTTTACGCTGCTGGATAAAAACCCGGAAGTAAGCAGAAGGGCACTTTCCAAAATTTCTACATATTTCTCCAGATACTACAGTCAGAACGAATAATGCAGGACCCGTGCATTTGATATTTAACTGAAAAATTGCTATAATCAAAAATCCCTTACTTTGGAGTGTCTTAGATGACCAAATACATTTTTATAACAGGCGGTGTTGTTTCAGGACTTGGAAAAGGAATAGCCGCTGCAAGCCTCGGACTTATCTTAAAAAGCCGCGGGCTTAAGGTTGTAAATCAGAAATTCGATCCATATCTTAACATAGACCCGGGTACAATGAACCCGATTCAGCACGGAGAAGTTTTTGTAACGGACGACGGTGCCGAAACTGACCTGGACCTCGGTCACTATGAACGCTTTACGGACGCAACCCTTTCACAGAGTTCAAACACAACTGCTGGCCGCGTTTATCTTTCCGTTCTCAACAACGAACGAGAAGGAAAATATCACGGAGGAACGGTTCAGGTTATTCCAAACGTTACGGAAGAAATTAAAAGACGCATGCTTCTTTCTACAAAAGAAACGGGCGCTGACGTAATCATCACGGAAATCGGAGGAACGGCCGGCGACATAGAAAGTCTTCCGTTCATCGAGTGTATCCGCGAACTTAAATACGAGCTGGGAGAAGAAAACTGCTGCTACATTCATCTTACGCTTGTGCCTTACATGAAAAAAGCCGGCGAAATCAAGACAAAGCCGACTCAGCATTCAGTAAAGGAACTTCAGCAGCTTGGAATTCAGCCGAACATACTCATGCTCAGAACCGAAGTTGAACTTAACGAAGCAACCCGCGAAAAGCTTGCCCTCTTCTGCAATGTAGACACCGACTGCGTAATCCAGAACCTGAACGCAAAATCAATTTACGAAGTTCCGCTCAACATGGAAAAAGAGGGACTTGGAAATGCCGTCTGCAAGATTCTTGGAATTGAAGGCCGCGAAACTCATCTTGAAAAATGGGCAGAAATGGTTCACGTGTTCGAAAACCCGAAGCACAAGGTAAAGATTGCCCTGGTCGGAAAATACGTTTCACTTCATGACGCATACCTTTCCGTTGTAGAAAGCCTTATTCACGCAGGAATTGCAAACGAAAGCGAAATCGAAATTGACTGGATAGATTCAGAAGAAATCACGGACGAAAAATCAGCAGAAGAAAAACTCGGTTCAGCAGACGGAATTATTGTCCCGGGAGGATTCGGTAACCGCGGAATCGAAGGAATGATTCTTGCTGCAAAATATGCCAGGGAAAAACTTGTTCCTTACATGGGAATCTGTCTTGGAATGCAGATTCTTGTAATTGAATATGCACGCAACGTTCTCGGCTGGAAGGATGCAAACTCTACGGAAATGAATCCGGACACAACTCATCCTGTAATCGACCTTATGCCGGATCAGAACGGAAAGATTCTCGGAGGAACCTTAAGGCTCGGTAAATTTGAATGTGCCGTAAAAGAAGGAACACTTACTCATAAAGCTTACGGCGAAACTACCATCTGGGAACGCCACCGCCACCGCTATGAGTTCAACAATAAATTCAGGGACGAACTTGAAAAGGCAGGCCTTGTAATTGCCGGCGTTAACCCCGAAAGAAATCTTGTAGAAGTCTGCGAAGTAAAAGGTCATCCGTGGATGGCAGCAGGTCAGTTTCATCCGGAATTCAAGAGCCGCCCCGACAAGGCAGGTCCGATGTTCAGGGATTTTATAGCAGCTTCACTCAAGAACCAAAAAAAGTAGCCTAAGGAGAAACAGATGGCTGATTCAAAAATTGCAGTTCTGGACTTCGGTTCACAATATGCACATCTGATTGCAAAAAGATTCCGCGCTCTGGGATATTATTCAGAGATTGCACTTCCTTCTGCACCGCTTGATTTTTTTAAGGATGCAAAAGGCATCGTTCTTTCGGGAGGGCCTTCTTCTGTTTATGATGAAAAAGTTCCTGACTTCAATGAAGAAATTCTTTCGCTCGGAATTCCGGTTCTGGGACTCTGCTACGGACATCAGCTTATGGCAAAATGCACGGGCGGAAAAGTAGGAAAAGCTTCAACAGGTGAATTCGGAATTGCACATTTAGAAAAAACAGAAGCAGGACTTTCTTCTCCGCTTCTCAAAGGAATTTCTGACACAACCCAGGTATGGATGAGTCATCAGGATGAAGTTCTTTCTGCAGGCGACGGATTTGAAGTAATCGGAAAGACAAAGGACTGCGCAAGTGCTGCCCTGCAGAATCTTAATAAAAAAATGTTTTCGCTTCAGTGTCACTGCGAAGTAAAGGACACTCCGGAAGGAAACAGAATCTTTGAAAACTTTGC
>JAGABO010000053.1 GCA_017614655.1 Treponema sp.
CTTATAGAAGCAGGAAGCGACTTCTTCCTTATGCCGTCACGCTATGAACCCTGCGGCTTAAATCAGATTTATTCGATGCTTTACGGAACGCTCCCGATTGTACGCCGTACCGGAGGACTTGCAGACACGGTTCAAAACTACAACCAGGAAACGGGAGAAGGAACCGGCTTTGTCTTTGATGCCTTAACTCCGCGTGCAGTCTACGACACCGTAGGCTGGGCAGTGTGGGCTTACTACAACAGAAAGGACCACATAAAGAAAATGCAGCTTTCCGGAATGAAGAAAACCTTCGGCTGGGATGAAGCTGCAGATAAATACGTTCAGGTTTACAAGGAAGCCCTTTACAGAGGCTGCGGACTTTAAGAGAGCTTACAGTTCAAACCATTCGCCCTTAACGGTAACAAACCAGTCACCGCAGGAAGCCTGAGACTTTATGTCATACCAGCTTATGCTTCCGTTTCCGTTAAGGACGACTATCTTTTCACCAATTCTGACAGCCTTTAGCGGCATGGAAGAAGTTCGCCTGTAAAGGATGTTACGTCCGTTTTCTGCATTACATGCATACATCTGGTTTCTTCCAAGATTAGTATAAACGAAAGGATAAGAAAGACTCGTAAAAGCCTTTGAATCTTCATCTGTAAGCCTTAAAAGGGAGGCTTGAGTTTTCTTTACGGTATCAATGGAAATAAGTTCAGAAATGCTTTTTTCTTTTTCTGTCTTTACCGCAATTGCAAACACAAGATTTTTATCGCCGGTTTTTCCGGAAGAAAGTGAATAGCAGACATTTGCCTTAAGCTTAAGGGAAATTGCTTCACCCGTCTTTATGTCAACGGCAACAATTGAATCGTTTTTGTTTCCGGTATTTGTCTTTGCAATATAAACCGTGCGGGAATCAACAAAAACTGCATCCTGAATTGCAGTTCCAGAGTAAACGCGGCTCTTTTTTCCCGTAGAAAGGTTAACGGAAAAAACATCAGTATCACCTTCAACGGCAAGAACGGCTGAATCATAAAGATGAAGTTCCTGAAGTGCAGAAAACGGTGTAAAAAGAACCGAAGATGCAGCGTTCTTTTTAGAAAGGCTTCTTTTTTCTACAGGCTCTGCCGTTCCTTTTTTCCACAGAAGCACGGTATCATTCAGGACAAGGACATCCGTAAATGAAGAAGTGTTGTCAAAAAGCTTTTCGATTGAATCAAGACCGTAAGATGAATAATAAAAGGCTTTTTCCGTAAGAAGATAAACTCCTCCGTTTCCTTCTGCAACATCAGTAATTTTTGTGTACATGTTTTCCGTAATGTTCTTAACATCGCCTCCGGTATCTGACATAACAATTATATTTCCGGAAGAAGTTCCAAGCATTACAAGTGATGATGTTTTTGAAGCGGATGTAATAGTTTCCTTTCCTTTTGGAGAAGCAAAGGTTTTTATGAGTTCCGGCTCAGGCGGATTTTCTACAGTTTTTGTAACGTTTGCCGTCTGCTTTTTTTCGGTAAACTGCTTGATTTTTATAAGCTGATTTTCGAGCTGTGCTGACGGAATGTGCTTTATGGAAGAAGTCCTTTCTCCGGGAACCAGCATGTAAAGGCCTTCTTTTTCTCCGTCAAGCGGATTCGAAAAAATAAACGGATCTTTTTCTGAATATCGTGAAAGAAGAGTTCCGCTTGCGGCATCAATTATAAAAAGGGTAGTAACCGTCTTATAGTTTTTCTTGTCTACCTTTCCCCAGTAATCATACTTTGTTCCGCCGCTTTCTACCTGTTCAGTACGTACGCCTGCGAGAAAACGGTTTGCATATTTACCTGAACCGAAGAGAACCGGCTGTTCAAGCATGTATTCTGCCGGAAACTTTTTTATAACCTTAAACTTTGTAAGGTCATAAAAATAAACAGCCGCACTTGCTGAAGTCGTAGCATAAAAAACTGCTGATTTTTCTGTTGCTCCTGTTTTTGCAAGCGTAACTGTTCCCGAAACGCCTTCAACTTTTTTTACGAGGTTTCCGTTACGCGAATCAAGAATCATGCAGCTGTTTACGGAAGAGGTTGCAATTATAAGGTAAGTTCCCTGTTCACTAAAAGAAAGGGCTGTAACCGGATTTTCAAGACGCTTTGTATATCTTCTTGCATACGAAACTGAATCAACTACAGTGACGCGGAAAACAGATGAACCGTCGGTTTCGTAAACGGCAAGATCTCCTGTCGAAGGATTTTTTACAACAGATTTTACGCTAAGGTCGGTAACCTGATAATGCTCTCCAAGATTATCATTTCCCCATTTTATAAGAAAGCCGTCTTCACCGGCAGAATAGAAGGCTGCTGTATCATCAGAAAAACTTTCCAGGCTAAAAAATGCATTAACCTTTCCGCCGTGCATTTCCGTAGAAACGAAGGCTTCGGAAAAAAGAACGCTGGGACATAAAAAAGCAAAAAATAAACCGGCTTTCCTAAAAAGATTTTTCATCATTCCTCCATTATTTCCTTATAAAATACAGAATGTCACCGCCAAGTACAAAGACCATAAGTACAAGTATCAGAAAAAGCCCTGAATACTGAATTATCATCCTTGCTTTTAAAGGCAGACGCCTTCCTGAAATCCATTCTACAAAAGCTGTTAAAATTAGTCCACCGTCAAAAACACCGACGGGAAGCATATTGGTAAAAAACAGGGAAATACTTATAATTCCCATAAGTTCAAGAATCATTATAAAGCCCTGCTTTGTTCCGGCCTTAAAGCCTTCCTTTACGGAAGAGCCCATAAAATCCGTTATACGAAGCGGACCGGAAACAACTTTTGTAAGGTTAACCCCTTTAAAAAGAACGGCAACACTTTTTATCGTAACAGCCAGGCTCGAAAAAGTTTTTACGGTTCCCTCTGCAACAGCCGGAAAAAACGAAAGGGAAGGGTATGCTCTTTCTTTTACGGACGAAGGATCAGATTTTACTCCGATTTTACCTGCACCGGTGTCCTTATCAAGAAAAGGAACAGCCGTAAATAAAAGGGTTTCGCCGTTTCTTAAAACTTCTATTCTAACTTCTTCCAGAGGTTTTACTGCAATACAGGAAGAAATGTCAGAAAAATCAAAAACCTGTTTTCCATCAATTGAAATAATTTCATCACCGGAACGAAGTCCTGCAGAATAAGCCGGGCTTACTTCTCCGTCAAGCTCTTCGATAACTTCAACAACGTTTCCTGCACTCCAGTAAGTATAACCGGCAAGTGCAATTCCTGTAAAACATGCAATGCTTAACACAAGGTTTGCAAGAGGACCTGCAAACGCAATAAGAAGTCTTTTTAAGGGATGAGTTCCGTAAAAGGAATCTTCCGGAAAGTTACCGGTTTCAAAACACTCTTCAAGATCTTTCTCACCCTTCATTGAACAGTAGCCGCCCAGTGGAATAAACGAAATACGAAAATCAGTTTCCTTCTTTGTCTTATGATGAAGAAGAACCGGGCCCATTCCAATCGAAAAGGATTCAACTTTTACACCGCACAAACGTGCAAAAAGAAAATGTCCAGTTTCATGAATGAGTATAAGAAAAAGAAGAAGCACAAGACCGATAACAAGTGTCAACTCTGTTCTCCTTTTATGTTTTTAAGGGCGGTGGCAGCTGCCTTACGGGCAAGGGAATCTGCCTCCAATACATCGTCTATTGATGATACACTCTTTGTCCAGTCTGCATCTATAACGGTTTTAACAATACGAGGAATATCCGTAAAAAGGCATTCTCCGTTAAGAAACGCTGCAACTGCAATTTCATTTGCGGCATTAAAGGCAATCGTATAGGAAGCAGCTTTTTCTGCACAGGTGTAAGCATAGGAAAGAAGAGGAAAATCATCGAATCTCGGAGGAAAGAAAGTCATTTCGTGACCTGCAAGATCAAACGGCTCAAGGTACGATTCTTTTACTAAAGGCCAGGTGAGGGCCGAAAAAATCGGATGGCGCATATCGGGATCAGAAATCTGTGCATAAAGCATTCCGTCTTTTGTACGCACAAGGGAATGAACAAGACTCTGCGGATGAACAACAACTTTTACACGGGAAGGCGGAGTATCAAAAAGGCGAACGGCCTCTATAACTTCAAGCCCTTTGTTTGCAAGAGTTGCACTGTCTATCGTAATTTTTGCGCCCATGTTCCAGGTTGGATGTTTTAGTGCCATCTGAGGAGTAACGGAAGAAAGTTCTTCCTTAGAGAAATTTCTGAAAGGTCCGCCGGAAGCCGTAATTACAATGCTGTCTATATTCTGTTTTCCACACTGAGATACAAGCGAAAATACTGCTGAATGTTCTGAATCAACAGGAATGATGTCTGCCTTATTTTTGCGGGCTGTTTCTTTTACGATATCCCATGCCATTACAACAGTTTCTTTGTTTGCAAGGGCAAGCGAAGTTCCGTTTTCCAAAACAAGCACGGAAGGAAGAAGTCCTGCAGCTCCGGCAATTCCGTTTACTGCAATATCTGCTCCTGATTTCTTTATAAGCTGCTTTATTCCTTCCGTTCCGTCTTCTGAAAAAACTGTATAGGGGCACGAAAACTCTTTTGAAAGCCGGTATACTTCGTCCCTGTTTTTTCCTGCACAGATACCTGCAACTTCAAAATCATCCGGCATTTTTCTGCAGATATCAAGAGTCTGACTTCCAATAGAACCGGTGCAGCCTAAGACAAGTACCCGTTTTTTCATCCTGTCCTTCTAATTGAAAAACGGTCCGTAAAGAAGATTTACTATAAGATAAAAAACAGGAGCTGCCATAATAATGGAATCGATGCTGTCAAGAATTCCGCCGCGTCCAGGCATAAGCGACCCTGAATCTTTTACACCGCAGCTTCTTTTAAATACAGATTCTGCAAGGTCTCCAACAATTGATGCAAGTGCAATAAAAAGTCCGAGAAGAATTACTTTTACAACGCTTCCATGAAAAATTGCAGGAAAGAAAAAGCTGCACAAAAGTCCGGCACCTACAGAACCGAGTATTCCTCCGAAAAAGCCTACAAGACTTTTATTGGGACTTGCCTTTACAACACCTCTCGTTGATTTTCCCAGGAGAACTCCGAAAAGCCATGCAAAACTGTCACAGAAGAAAACCATGAGTACAAAAGTAACCATGATTATACTGGATACATCCCGACCATCAATTTTAATCATTATAAGTCTTGAAACAAATGTCATGAGGTAACCGCAGTACAAAATCACAAATACCGAAAGTGCAACTCTGAGTATTGATGAATCAAATTCCCTTGCAAAAAATACTTCTACAAAAAGAGAGAAGAGAACTATAGCAAGAAAAATATATGTAAGGACTTCAATACCAAAAGGAAAACTGATGCCGAAAACATCAGGAAGAACTGCATAAAGGGCAGCTCCAAGAGGAAGAAGCATTGATGCCGTTACCACAAAAGGTTTAGGAAGAAGCTTTCCTTTTTTGGAAAACATTTCATAGAGTTCAGCAGAGCCAAGGATGGAAAGGGCTGTAAGTAGAAGATGCATGGGAAGATGATTCATTACATCAGCAAAAATAATTGCACATACTATGGGAATTCCAACAAAAAAAACTAATAGTCTGCTTATAACTTTACTCATACCGGTACTGCTCCAAATCTTCTGTTCCGCCTGCCAAACTCTTCAAGATCTTTAACGAATTCATCTTTGGTGTAATCAGGCCAGAGAAGGGGAGAAAAAATAAGTTCTGCATAAGATGAATACCACAGAAGAAAATTAGAAAGCCTTTTTTCTCCGCCCGTCCGTATAATAAGATCGGCATCGGGAAGTTCCGGATTATCAAAGTAAGTTCTTAAACTTTCCTCTGAAATATTCTCCGGCGCCACTCCCTCAGAAACGAGTTTTCGCACACCGCGTACAATTTCGTCCCTGCCGCCGTAATTAATCGCAATATTTATAGTAAGGCCTGTAAATGCGGCCGTATCATTTTCACATTCAATGATGTCGTTTCTGATCTGCTTTGTAAGTCCGGATAAATCTCCAAGATGACGGACACGAATTTTGTTTTCGCGGTAAAAATCAAATTCCTGCACAAGATGAGAATGAATAAGATTCATAAGAAAGCCGACTTCGCTCTGGGCTCGCTTCCAGTTTTCCGTAGAAAAAAAGTAAAGCGTAAGA
>JAGABO010000054.1 GCA_017614655.1 Treponema sp.
CTTTAAAAAGCCAAAAGGCATTACATTTGAGCATATCGAAACTAATCCCAATTACGGTAAGTTTACTGCTTATCCTTTTGAACCGGGATTCGGAACGACTGTGGGCAATACTTTGCGCCGTGTTCTGCTTTCTTCTATTCAGGGATATGCAATTTCTTCCGTAAGGATTACATCGTATGATGCAGATGGTGTTCCTCATGTAATTTCAAGTGCTTTCGAAGGTATTCCGAATATTTCTGAGGATACTCTGGAAGTATTAAACAGCTTGAAACAGATTCGTTTGCGCCTGCCGCGGGATGTTGAACAGGATACAATCCTTTATGAATTCAAAGGACCTGGAACCGTAAAAAGCGGTGACTTCGAGAAGGTTGGTCAGCTTGAAATCATGACTAAAGATCTTGAGATTTTTACCATGATGGAAGGTGCTCATCTCGAAATCGAAATTCAGGTAGACTTAGGAAGAGGTTATACTCCTTCTGAAGTTAATGAATCTTATATTGAGATTGTCGGAACTATTCCGATGGACTGTATCTTTACACCTGTACCTAAGGTAAAATATTCTATTGAACCTTGCCGCGTGGGACAGCGTAACGACTACGACAAACTTATTCTTGAGATATGGACAGACGGTTCTATAAATCCGGAAGATGCGCTTGCAGAAGCTGCTAAGATTGCAAAAGATTATTTTGCAATTTTTGTTAACTTTAATGAGAGCGAATATTCAAGCGGTGAAGAACTTGATGAAGGCGATGAATCAATCCGCAAGCTTCTTAACACTTCTGTTGAGGAACTTGAGCTTTCAGTACGCAGTTCTAATTGTCTTAAGAATGCAAATATTCACACAATCGGTGAATTAACAAAGAAAACGGAAGAAGACATTACAAAGACACGTAACTTCGGAAAGAAGAGTCTTGAAGAAATCAAGGCAAAACTTGAAGAGCACGGGCTTACTTTGGGAATGACTGATTACAGCCACCTTAAGGATGTTAACTTACGTAACCATAAGGATGAAAACGAATGAACCACAGAACAGGATTTAATGCGCTTTCAAGAACTTCAGCCCACCGCCGTGCAATGACACGCAACATGGTAACATCATTGTTCCGCTATGAGCGTGTTACAACAACAAAGTCAAAGGCTCTTGAAGTACGCCGCGCAGCTGAAAAGCTTGTTACACGTGCCAAAATTGACAGTGTACATAATAGAAGAATCGCTGCAAAATTCATTGCAGATGAAAAAATCTTGAACAAACTGTTCACAGAAATCGGACCTCGCATGAAGGATCGCAACGGCGGTTACACCCGTATTCTTAAGATGGGATTCCGCCAGGGTGATGCTGCAGATGTAGTAATTCTTGAGTTAGTAGACTATAAGCTTCCTGAACCGGAAGAAGCTGATTCAAAAGCAAAAAAGTCTGCGGATAAGGAGTAAGATATGTCTAAAGCACATCGCGGAACAGGCGTAAGAAACGAGCCGAACCATGGACGTGGAGTTTGCGGTATTTGTGGTAAGCCACAGATTAAGACTCTCTACGATCAGGAAGTTGACGGCAAAAAAGTAAAAATCTGTAAATTCTGCAAAGCTAACCTTAAAAATAAGGCTCGCAAGGAAGCAAAGGCTGCTAAAGCTGCTGCTCCTGCACCAGAGGCTCCTGCAGAAGCTTAATTTCAGGTCTTGATCTGATTCAAGCCGCTCTTGTATAAGGGCGGCTTTATTTTAATGGAGGAATATATGAAAAAATCGGTAACTCTTCTTGCTCTTACTGCTGCATTTGTTCTTGCAGGATGTTCAAAGAAGTCGGATGCTGACACAATCAAGATTGGTGGAGTTGCTCCTCTTTCTGGTGGTGTTGCAGTTTATGGTGTTGAGTGTAAGAACGGTATTGACCTCGCAATTGCAGAAATCAATGCTGCAGGCGGTGTAAATGGAAAGACACTTGAGTTCATTTGTGAAGATGATGAAGGCGATGCTGCAAAATCAGTAAATGCTTATACTAAACTTGTAACAAATGATGGTGTAAACCTTGTTATCGGTTCACTTACTTCCGGATGTACAATTGCTATTACTCAGCAGGCTCAGGCAAATGGTGTAGTTCAGATTGCACCGGCTGCAACAGCTCTTGCTGTAACAGATGCTGGTAACTATATTTTCCGCGCATGCTATACTGATCCGTTCCAGGGTCGTGTAGGCGGTAAGTTTGCTGCCGTAAACCTCGGTGCAAAAAAAGCTGCAGTTCTTTTTGATATCGGAAATGACTATTCTGTTGGTCTTAAAGATAACTTTGTTGCAGAATTTACTGCCCGCGGTGGAGAAGTTGTTGCAGAAGAATCTTATATCACTAACGACAAGGATTTTAATGCACAGCTTACAAAGATTAAGTCTACAAATCCTGATGTTGTTTATCTTCCTGATTACTACGGAACAGTTTCTCTTATCGCAAAACAGCTCCGCGCTCAGGGAATTGATGCTCCAATCGTAGGTGCTGACGGATGGGACGGACTTGTTGGTCAGGCTGGTGATGAAGTTCTCGGCGGATACTATTCAAATCACTATGCAGAAGACAGCACAGACGAAAAAGTTCAGTCTTTTGTAAAAGCATTTAACGGCAAGTACGGCAAGGCTCCGAATGCATTTGCAGCTCTCGGATATGACTGTGTTTACATGCTTAAGGCAGCAATCGAAAACGCTGGAAGTTCAGATGCTGAAGCAGTTCGCGATGCTCTCGAAAACATCAATATGGATCTCGTAACAGGACACATTGTTTTTGATGCAAAGCACAACCCGCTTAAATCAGCTGTAATGGTAAAGATTTCTAAGGATGCAGAAGGAAACCTTTACACAGCTTATGAAGCAACTGTTGATATCAACGAGTAATTCAGTTTAACGACTGAACCTCAGAAGAGGGCTGATTTTTTATGGAGAGATTCATAAGGAGTCAGCCCCTTTTTATTTTTAAAAGTTTGCGGTAGAATGAACTACTAAAAATTTGTTGGAGTTATAAGGTGAAGATTTTTCTAACTCAGCTTGTAAACGGTTTTTCGCTTGGTAGTATTTACGCGCTCATTGCTCTGGGCTACACGATGGTTTACGGGATTGTAAAACTCATCAACTTTGCTCATGGCGACGTAATGATGGTTGGCGCTTATACAGGTTATTTTGTGCTTGTTTTTTTGGGAGCCTCACCTTTCGGACTTGTCTGTGCTTTTATAGCGGCAATGTTTGTATGTGCACTTCTTTCTCTCTTAATTGAACGCTGTGCCTACAGACCCCTTCGTTCTGCACCGCGACTTAATTCGCTTATTACGGCGATTGCAGTTGAACTTATTCTTCAGAATCTGATGCGTGTACTTCCGTTTGTTGGACCGGATCCGAGACAGTTTCCGACAATGCCGGTTAAACTGATCAACTTTGGACCTATTGTGATTTCAAATATTCAGCTTATTGTTATCTTTTCGTCGGCAGTTCTTATGCTTGTGCTGAACTATGTCATCAACTATACACGTGCTGGAAAGGCAATGCGTGCAGTAAGCTATGACATGGGAGCTGCAAGTCTTATGGGAATAAATGTAAACCGTACGATAGCCGTTACTTTTGTAATCGGTTCTGTGCTTGCGGGAGCCGGCGGTGTTTTGTATGCAACGTATTATCCGAGTATTGATCCTATGATGGGTTATATACCGGGACTTAAAGCATTTGTTGCGGCCGTTCTCGGAGGAATCGGCTCGGTGCCTGGTGCCATGGCCGGTGGTATTCTTCTGGGAGTTGCAGAAACAATGGTAAAGGCTTATCTTTCGTCTCAGTATGCTGATGCGATTTCTTACTGCATATTGATTCTGATTCTTCTTGTAAAGCCTGCGGGACTTCTTGGAAAGAAACGGGTTATTAAGGTTTAAGCGGGAGTATAAGAGATGAAAAAGAACTTTTTACGGAATACAGTTTTTCTTTCTATAGTTGCAGTTGCTCTTATAGTTCTGCCGGCTCTTCTTATAAAGGTCCGGGTTATAAATGCATACTGGGCACGTATTTTTACTTTAGGCGGCGTATATGCGATTCTTGCGCTGAGTGTAAATGTTGTCTGCGGAATTACAGGTCAGCTTTCTCTTGGACAGGCAGGATTTGCAGCAATCGGTGCGTATGCGGTGATTTTTCTTACGCAGAAAGCGGGTCTTCCTCTTTTTGTAAGTGTGATTTTTGCAGGCTTTATAGCAGCGTTCTTTGGTTTTTTAATCGGATTTCCTGTATTAAAGCTTGAAGGTGATTATCTTGCAATTGTTACTCTTGCGTTTGGCGAAATCATCAAGGTAGTACTTCTTAATCAGAAGGAACTTACCGGCGGCCCGAACGGAATGCAGTTTCTTTCGTTTTTTACGTCGAATTTGAAACTTGGTCCGTTTGCAGCCTGGGTTTCTATAACGGGAACTCTTGTTCTTGTTGTAGTTCTGCTTCAGAATTTTCTGCGCTCTACTTACGGCCGTGCTATAATGGCAGTCCGCGAAGATGAGATTGCGGCAAACTCAAACGGAATAAGTGTTTTCCGTTACAAGATGATCGGGTTCATCATAGCGGCTTTTATTGGCGGAATCGGAGGTGCTCTTTATGCACCGCTCGTTGGTTTTGTTAAGCCTGATTTTGCTGATTTTAATCATTCTGTAAACTATCTGATTTATGTTGTTCTTGGCGGAATGGGAAGTACTACCGGAAGTATTCTTGCAGCTTATTTACTTACAGTTATTCAGGAATATCTGCGCTTCCTGGGGAACTTCAGGCAGCTTTTCTATCCGCTTATCCTGATTTTTGTAATGCTGTTCAGACCGCAGGGACTTCTTGGAACAAAGGAATTCAGTTTTGTAAAAGTGCTGGAAAAATCATTCAGCTTTCTTAAGGGAAAGAAAAAGGAGGCCGTACAATGAGCGAAAAGACCCTTCTTCTTCGGGCAAATGATATTTCAATTGTGTTCGGCGGACTTAAGGCTGTAAGCGATTTTAATCTTGAACTGTACAAAGGTGAACTTATCGGTCTTATCGGGCCGAATGGTGCAGGTAAAACGACTGTATTTAACATGCTCTCGGGAGTTTATACACCTACTTCGGGAACAATCACCTTTGTTGATAAATCAGGAACGCTCAGAATCATCAACAAAAAATCACCGGCTCAGTTAAATAGGCTGGGAATTGCACGAACGTTCCAGAACATCAGGCTTTTTTCTTCGCTGAGTGTTGCAGATAATATTAAGATTGCACTTCATCAGCAGAGAAAAGTAAATCCGCTTGATGTGCTTTTTAGGCTTCCGCGTTATCACAAAGACGAAGAGCGTATGGAAGAAAAGGCCATGATGCTTCTTAAGCTTTTTCATCTTGAATCAAAGGCCGGGGAACTTGCAAAGAATCTTCCGTATGGAGAACAGAGAAAACTGGAAATATGCCGTGCTCTTGCCGCTTCTCCGGAACTGCTGCTTCTTGATGAACCTGCTGCCGGTATGAATGATCAGGAAACGCATGAGCTTATGGAGATGATTGCCTTTATACGAAAGGAATTTAATCTTACGGTTCTTCTTATTGAACACGACATGAAGCTTGTAATGGGAATCTGCGAACGACTTCTTGTTTTAAACTATGGCCGGGTTATTGCAAGCGGAACTCCTTCTGAGATTCAGAGTAACGAAGAAGTAATTACGGCTTATCTTGGTTCAGGCTACAAAAAGGAGGCGGAATAATGAGTCTTCTTGAAGTAAAAAATCTTGTCGTTTCTTACGGAGCAATCAAGGCTCTTAAAGGAATAAGTTTTTCTGTTGAACAGGGTGAAATAATTACGCTTATCGGTTCAAACGGGGCTGGTAAAACAACGACACTTCATTCAATCAGCAATCTTGTAAAAAAATCAGAAGGAAGCGTTGTGTTTAACGGAAAAAACATAACGACTCTTGCGCCAGATAAAATCGTGCGTGAAGGTCTTATTCAGGTTCCTGAAGGACGCCGTGTTTTTGCAAACATGAGTGTTAAGGAAAACCTGGAAATGGGTGCTTACCTTAGAAACGACAAGGCACAGATAAAGAAAGATTTAGACTGGTGTTTTGAACTTTTCCCGCGTCTTAAGGAACGTATTAATCAGATTTCGGCAACTCTTTCCGGCGGTGAACAGCAGATGCTTGCGATGGCACGTGCAATTATGAGCAGTCCGGAACTTCTTCTTCTTGATGAGCCGAGTATGGGTTTGGCGCCGATTCTTGTTGATGAAATATTCAACATCGTAAAAAAAATCAGTTCAAGCGGAAAAACAATTCTTCTTGTTGAACAGAATGCGTTTAAGGCACTTTCTATTGCTGACCGTGCTTATATTCTTGAAACAGGTACAATCACAAAAGAAGGAAAGGCTAGTGAACTTATAAACGATGATGCCGTTAAGGCTGCATATTTAGGAGGCTGATTATGCTTATTAGAGATGTTATGGTAAGGAATCCTATTACTGTTAAACAGGAGATGAGTGTCGTAGATGCGAAGCGTGTTCTCCAGGCTAACAAGATAAGCAGTGTTCCTGTTATGAATAAAAATGATGAACTTGTGGGAATCATTACAAGAAATGATCTTCTTAAAATTTTTCCGAGTGAAGCTACTACTCTTGATGTTTATGAAATTGCAGGGCTTCTGAATAAAATTTCTGTAAAGGACGTGATGACTAAATCCGTAAAAACTGTTTCTGAAGATTTTACTGTAGAAGAAGCAGCGCGGCTTATGGCTGATTATGATATCGGCTGTCTTCCTGTTTTGAACGGAAACCTTCTTGTAGGAATTGTAACTGTAAGCAAACTATTCAGGGCATTTATTAATATGTTCAGTACAAGTACGCCGGGAGTTCGTGCAATTATTTCCATGGAAGATAACCGCGGAACTCTTGCAAATATTGCTTCAAAAATTGCAGCAGCAGGCGGCAACATCATTTCGGTTGTTACTTACGATTCTGTAATTGCAAACCAGAAGAAGGTTACGATTAAGTCAACGGTTTCTGTTGAGGACTTTAAGAGAATTGCATCTGAATGTAATGCCGAAATCTGTGACATAAGGAATGTTTAAACGGTTGCAGCTGCAGAATGATGATGTAATTTTTCAGGACTGCTGAGTGAAGCGGCATGGACGCCGCGTCGTAAGCTTAGTAACAGGTATGCCACGAGTTTTCGTTAGAAAACTCGGAGATGTAATTTGCCAGGAGGGCAAATTACATCGAGAAGTCTTTTCCGAGATAAATTTCGCGGGCTTCCGGGGAGCGCAGGATTTCTTCCTTGTCTCCCTGAGTAATAATCTGGCCGTTAGAGATAATGATTCCCCTGTGCGTTATTTCCAGTGTATCGCGGACGTTGTGGTCCGTGATGAGGATACCGATTCCCTGTTTACTTAAAAGCTTGATTATTCCTTTAATGTCAGCAACGGCAATCGGGTCAATACCGGCGAACGGTTCATCAAGAAGAAGGAACTTTGGTTCTATTGCAAGAGAGCGGGCAATTTCCGTACGGCGCCGTTCTCCTCCCGAGAGGGTGTAAGCCTGCTGTTTTCTGATTCGGCCGATTGCAAACTCTTCGATAAGCTGTTCAAGACATTCGTGTTTCTGCTTTTTATCCAGGTCTTTACGGCGTTCAAGAATGGACCAGATGTTTTCTTCGACAGTGAGTTTTCTAAAAACAGAAGGCTCCTGTGGAAGATAGGAAATGCCGAGCTGTGCGCGTTTGTACATCGGAAGCTGGGTAATGCATTTATCATTTAAGAAGATGTCGCCTGAGGTTGGTTTGTAAAAGCCTACAATCATGTAGAAGCTGGTGGTTTTTCCGGCGCCGTTTGGTCCGAGAAGGCCGACTATTTCTCCGTTAGTCATGGAAAAATCAATTCCGCGGACAACATTTTTTCTTCCGAAGGATTTGAACAGGGCAGATACTCTTAGAGTTGAAGTTACCGGATTTGAATTGAAATCTGCTTCTGTACTCATTGTTCTTCTCCTTCTTTTGATTTTACTTCGGTATTTTTTTCTGCAGTTTGTGTTTCTTCTTTAGCAGTCACTTTTTCTTCTGAAGGTTCAGTTTTTGTTTCTGATGATTCAGTGGCTTCTTTTGCGGGGGCCGGGGATTCAGTTTTATTTTCTTCTTCTTTTGATTTAGAAACTACAGAGCCCTTAACTCTTCCGTCGAGAGTGATTTCGTTTGTTTCCAGGTTTAAGGTAATGTTCTGGGCGCGGAAAGTATCTTCTCCCTGAGTAATGCGCGGATTTCCCGTAAGTTCAAGCATCTGTTCCGTTTTTTTGTAGACTGCGTAAGAGGCGGTACAGTGATTGTCCTTCTGAACAAGACTTACCTGAACGGACATTACTGCGATGTCGGTATCCTGATTGTATTCGATTATTTCTGCATCGGCGGTAACAGAATTTTTTTCATCAATAAGGTGAACACTGTTTTCGAGAACGGCAATTTTTGTCTGCCTGTCATATTTCATGGAAGAACAGGTAAAAGAAAGTTCACTCTGAAGGTTGCGTCCGCTTATGTTTCCTTCTGCTGTTATGATGCGGTAGTCTTTTCCAGAGAGAGTGATTTCATCGGCATGTATTTCCATTGAGTCGGTAAGGATATAGGCACTGCCTTTAAGAGATGTAGTGCTTGTGCTGCTTCCAGCAGTTCCCGACATTGATTCTGCAGAGAAGGAGATTTTTTCGGCAGCTAACGGGGAGAGAAGAAAAAATGCTGATACAAAAAGAGCTGCTTTAATTTTCATCTTTTTTTTCCTTTTGTTCCTTTGCAGCTTCTTCTTCGGTTTCTTCTTTTTTGATTATCGTTCCAGAAACATCGTAGCCGAAAGCGTAGGATAGTGTTATGCCGCTTGCAGAAAAACCGCGTCCGAAAATTTCTACATCATCGCGGAAAAGTTCAACATAGTCATCTGCGCCCGAAGTGAGCTGTTCGGTTTTTGCATTCCATTTTAAGTTGTCTGCAATAATCTGCATGTTCTGTTCATTGTTCTTGAGCTTAATTTTTTCGTAAAGGGTGTAGATTTCGTTTTTTGTATCCATCGCAAGAAGTGAACAGCTTCCTGTTGTTGCTGCGTTATTGTTTTCATCGAAGGTGGTAAAGGCTGGATTTTTTGCATAACAAGAGCGGTCAGAAGCGTACTGTTCAAGTTCGTCTGCATCCATGTCCATTGTTTTCCTTGAATTTTCATAACGCGTAAAGTGTGTGTTAATAAAAACAAATTCAGGAACAATGTCTTTGACACTTCTTTCTGCGCCGTAATCAAGCGAACATGAGAAAAACAGAATTGCTGATGCAGACAGAACAAGAAATTTCATTTTTTATTGTCGAGAGCTGCCTTGATAAATGCGTTAAACAGCGGATGTGGCTTTGAAGGTCTGCTTAAAAATTCAGGATGGAACTGAACTCCGATTCCGAAAACGTGATCTTTCCATTCAAAGGCTTCTGTCTGCCCGTCCGAAGCGGCACTTGCAGAAATAAGAAGTCCGTGCGAAATCATATCCTGTGAATAGCGGCGGTCAAAAGTATATTTTGAACGATGGCGTTCCGTAATCTGTTCGGTGCCGTAGATTTTACAGAGCTTTGTTCCGCTGGTGAGGTTTACTTTTGCAGCTCCAAGCTTCATGATTCCGTCGCTTACAAGAGGCTGTTCTTCCGGAAGACTGATTACCGGATGCTTTGTTGTCTGAATAAATTCCGTTGAATCAGCATCATCCCATGAACAGATGTGACGGGCTGTATCAATTGCCATTAACTGCATGCCGAGATCTATTCCCAGATAAGGGATGTTGTTTTCGCGTGCATGCTTTACTGTTCTAAGAAGACCAAGGAATCCGCGCTGTCCGTAGTTACCGGGCACTACGATTCCGTCTGTATCTGCAAAGAACGGCGCAATATCGCTTGTGTTTTCCAGTGCCTCTGCATCAATTTTCTTAATTGTAATATCGGTATTGTTTCCGGAAACTGCTGCGTGGAAAAGAGATTCCTGTACACTCTTGTAACAGTTGTCGAGGTAATCTTTTTTTCCTACAAGAGCAATTACGGCCTTGTGTTCAGGATTTGCAAGTTTTCCGAGGAAAGATTCCCATTCAGAAATGTCAGCGCTGCGGTCATTAAAGTTAAAGCGCGAAAGAATTCTTTCGGTAAGTTTCTGTTCATTAAAGATAACCGGAAGTTCATAAACTGACTGTTTAACATCTGGCGAAACAAAAACGGAGGCCGGATTTACGTTACAGAAAAGTGCAATCTTCTTTTTGAGGGATTCATCAACTTCGCCTTCACAGCGGCAGATGAGGATGTCCGGCTGAATACCGACATTCTGCAGCTGCTTAACGGAATTCTGTGTAGGTTTTGATTTAAGTTCACCGCCTGTAATTACAGGAATGAGCGTAAGATGAACAGAAAGAACATTTTCTTTTCCAAGTTCGCGCATGAACTGACGGGCAGCTTCCAGATAAGGAACGGCTTCGATATCACCGACAGTACCGCCGATTTCTACGACAACAACATCAGCACCTGAAGAAGAAGCAACATGCCTGATGCAGCGCTTTATTTCATCAGTAACGTGTGGAATAACCTGAACTGCACGTCCGTTGTATTTACCCGCACGTTCATTGTTGATTACATTCTGATAGACTTTTCCGATTGTAAGACAGTTTTCGCTGCTTAAAGAGCCGTTTGTAAAACGACTGAAGTTACCGAGATCAAGGTCTGTTTCTGCACCGTCTTCCGTTACAAAAACTTCTCCGTACTGATATGGACTTATATTTCCGGCATCGACATTGATATAGGGATCACATTTCATCATGGCAACTTTAAGGCCACAGGATTCAAGAAGACTGCCGATTGTGCTTGAAGCAACGCCTTTTCCAAGACTTGAGCAGACGCCGCTCGTTACAAGGATATACTTACTCATGCGCTGTATTTTCCCATTTTATGCAGATTTATTCAACTGCTACTATAGTAGACTTTCCGGGAAGATCGATTTTTCTTGTAAAAATAAAAACAAATATGCTGGAGACGGCAAGGAAGGAAAGTACGCAGACGGCCCGTATTCCGTCCGAAACCGCAAGTTCAAAAAGTCCTGCAATTTTCGGGGCGGTTATGTAGCCGAGTATTGCGCAGAAAAAAGGAAAGAGAAGGCTTATAAGGCCGGAGATTCCCTGCATGAACGGTGAGTTGTCCAGAGTTACGATACTGCCTTTTTCTATTTTAAAGCCGTGCGGATTTGAAACTGAATATTCAACCTGGACACTTTCGCAGCCGTGTGTACAGGAAATGCAGCTGCTTTTGAGTATGGGACGTACTGTAATTGATTTTTCTACGGAAACAACAACGGCTTTTTTTGTCATGTCAGTTATTCCACAGTTTGAGCTTTTCTACACAGGATTCGTATCCGGCTTTGTTACCGAGTTCTTCGTAAGTGTCGCGCAGGTTGTAAAGGGCATCATAGTAGTACGGATTTAAGATAAGCGCCTGTTCAAAGGCAATGCTTGCTTCTTCGTATTCGCCGCTCTTAAAAAAGACAACGCCTGTTGTATTCCAGATGTGTGCGTTTTCGGGCTGAATGTTGATGCCGAGTATTGTGTACCGTCTTGCTTCGTCCATGTTTCCGAGTGTGAGTGAAAGGTGCGCAAGAGTTTCGATGATTTCTCCGTCTTCCGGATTCATGATGAAGGCTTTTTCTACAGCTTCTTTTGCTTTCTGAAGTTCACCTGCATCTCTGTAAGTAATTCCCAGATTAAACCAGAGAAGATAGTTTTCTTTTTCTATAGTAATAGCGCGCTTTAAACATGCGATGGCTTCTTCGAAGTTACCGCTGGCTGCGAGATTAATTGCCTGATTGTTTAACTTTTCACAGCTTTCGATCATCATGTCTTTATCTCCGGAATCATAGAGGTGAAAAGCGAAGTAATCTTTTGTGCTTCTTCGTTCCTGAAAAGCTGTTCAAAGGATGCACAGCTTTCGTGAATAAGTTTTTTTCCTTCAGAAAGGGCGTTTTCTACGGCACCGCTTTCTGTAAGAAGTTTTATGGCCTTTTCTACTGCAGGAC
>JAGABO010000055.1 GCA_017614655.1 Treponema sp.
AATTGCAGAAATGCTTAAGGGCAGGACAAGCTTCGTCATCGCACACAGGCTTTCTACGATTCAGAATGCAGACCGCATATTCGTAATAGACAACGGCGGCATTGCAGAAAGCGGAACGCCGGAAGAACTGATGGCAAAGAAAGGCGCCTACTGGGCACTAAGAAAGGCACAGTTCAGCTGACATTGGCGCAGCACTTACTGGAAAAACAATTTCTGAAACAAGACTGATGTTACTATTGACACACCGAGGAAGAGAAACTGCGAGTGGCGCAGCAGTTTCCCGAGGTGCCTGCCTGCCCCTGCAGGCAGGGAAAGATGTAAAATCTTTAAATTTCTATACGTTTCTATTGACAGTAACAGTTTTTCTTATTACAATGTTTCTATAAAAAGAAACAACAGGAGAAAAATCATGATTGCATTCATCGACAACAAGGACAGCTTTACTTTTAATATCGTTCAGAGTCTTGAACGCATTTCCCGGGATAAGGTACAGGTATTCCGCTCAGAAGAAGCAACCGTAAAGGAAATCGAAAACGCAAAGCCATCCTGCGTTATTGTAGGTCCGGGTCCAGGAACTCCTGAGACTGCAGGAATCTCCATCGAAGCAATCAGATACTTTGCAGGAAAACTTCCGGTTCTTGGAATCTGCCTGGGCCATCAGTCAATAGGAGCAGCCTTCGGTGCAAGAATCACCGGTGCAAAATACATACGCCACGGAATCGTAGAAGAAATCAATACAGACGGCCGCGGTATTTTCAGAAGCATCGGAACAAAAGGAAGCTTCACGCGCTATCATTCGCTTGTAATTGACGAAAGCACCCTGCCCGATGATTTTGAAGTTACTGCACGTGCAAAAGACGGCGACATAATGGGAATAAGGCACAAGAAATTCATCCTCGAAGGAGTACAGTTTCATCCGGAAAGCATCGCATCAGAAAAAGGCGACATGCTTTTTAAGGCCTTCCTTAATTACAGCAGGGAAAACATTTCTCATGTAAAGCTTTTGAATCAGCTCATAGACAGGAAAGAACCGCTTACACGCGAACAGGCTGCTTCATTCATCGGAGAACTTACGGACGGAATGATGGACGAAAGGGTTGCTTCTTCCATTTTAACAGCAATGGCTTCCAGAGGACTTCCTACTGCCGGAGAAATGGCCGGTGCTGCAGAAGTGATGCTTAAAAAGAAAACAAGGTTCCCTCTGGAACATCACGGACTTGCAGAAATAATCGGAACGGGAGGAGACGGAAAAGGTTCGTTTAACATTTCGTCACTGTCTGCACTCATCGCTTCAAGCTGCGGCCAGCCTATGGCTAAGCACGGAAACAGGGCCGTTTCTTCCAAATCAGGAGCAGCAGATTTCTTCGAGAATCTTGGAATCAACATAATGGCAGATCCTGAAAAAACGGCAGAACTCATTAAAAAAACAGGATTCGGTTTTCTTATGGCACCGGTCTATCATTCAGCAATGCGCTTTGCAGCTCCGATAAGAAAGGCACTCGGAATAAAAACAATCTTCAATGTACTGGGGCCTCTTTTAAATCCAGCAAATGCAGAGTATGAAGTCCTCGGTGTCTATTCAAGGGAGCTTCTCAAAGATTACGCACATGCTGCAAAAGCTCTTGGAGCAAAGCGCGTAATGGTTATCAATTCAGAAGACGGCTATGATGAAATTTCTCCGTGTGCCGTAACTCATGTCTATCAGATTGATGAAAAAGGACGCGAAGTTCAGTATGCAATCAACCCGAAGGATTTTGGAATCAATGATGCAGACGAAACGGAACTCTACGGAGGAAACGGAAAGGATAATGCAGCCCTTGCCCTCGAAGTCCTTAACGGCGAAGGAAGAAAGACAATCCGCTATGCAGCAGGCCTTAATACAGCAGCAGTACTTTATCTTTCGGGAAAAGTACGTACAATAAAGGAAGGATTTGCAGCTGCACTTGAAGCAATTGATTCAGGCAGGGCACTTTCCAAACTTAAGGAAATACAGAACGTAAGCAGCGAACTTACACAGAACGGAACTGCAGCTTAAGGAAAGGAACTTTATTTTATGAAAGACATTCTTACTCAGATTGTAGAAGGAAGGCTTCTTCAGATAAAAGAGCGCGGCATTGATTTTGGCTTTACGCTTCCGGAAAAAAGAAGCCGCAGGGTACACAGGTTTCTTCCGGGTAAGGGAGTCATTCTTGAAGTAAAGCGTGCTTCTCCAAGCAAGGGTGACATTGCACCGGAACTTGATGCCGCAAAAACCGCACTCTCCTACTGCGAAAGCGGAGCTTCTGCAATCAGCTGCCTTACCGAAGAAAACTTTTTTAAGGGTTCACTTGCCGACCTGATGAACGTCTGTTCTGCCGTTGATGAATATGAACGCACTTTTAACTGTGAAGGTCCTGCCGTACTCAGAAAAGATTTTATTGTTTCCGAAGAAGAAGTTGACGTTGCTTTCCGTGCAGGAGCAGATGCAGTTCTTCTTATAAGCAGGATTCTTTCAAAAGAAAAGATGGCTTCCATGGCCCAGAGGGCAGCAGGGTTCGGAATGACAAGCCTTATAGAAATCCGTCTTGATGAAGACATAGAAAAGCTTAAGTTTGTCTCTGATAAAGTTGATTCTGAATTTCTTGCATGCGGAGTAAACAGCCGCGATCTGAGCAATTTTACAATCGATCTTTTAAAGCCGTGTACGATGCAGAAAAAAATAAGAAGCGTGCTGGGAGAAAATGCACGCGTAATTTTTGAAAGCGGAATAAGGACACCGGAAAGTGCAGCGTTTGCAGGAAGCATGGGCTTTGCAGGTCTGCTTCTTGGAGAGGCCGCTGCGAAAAATCCTTTAATCAGGAAAACGCTTGTTGATTCATTTACCGGTTCTGCTGAAACAGAAAATGCACGCTTCTGGAAAAAATATTCTCTTCTTCTTTCAGAAAAAGAAAATCTTAATCAGACAAAACCGTTTATGAAAATCTGCGGGCTTACAAATAAAAATGATGCTGAACTTGCTGATTCACTTGGTGCTGATTTTCTGGGCTTTATTTTTTCTAAAAAAAGCCCCCGCTGCATAAAGGACAACACTCTTTTTGCAGAAAGCACAAAAGCATTTAAAGTTACCGTCATCACAGATACAGAATCAGATGAAGCAAAAAACGCAGTTGAATTATGCAGAAGCGGACAGGCTGATGTTATTCAGCTTCACGGGAAAAAATGTATAGAGTCATTTCTTGCTGATGAAAAACTCAGAGAGCTTCCTCATTACTGCGCTGTAAATATCCAGAATGAAGATGATGTAAAATATCTTGATGTTCTTTTTGAAAA
>JAGABO010000007.1 GCA_017614655.1 Treponema sp.
GTCGTGCCGAAGAATTTTTCCATGTCTTCATTACTGAATACATTCGGAGTTGCAACTTCCTCAAACGGCAAGTCAGTCTTTACCTGCGGCTTTCCTTCAGAATCAACTGCCGCATCCGGCCTGCACGAAGCTTTTTCTACGTTTGCAGCATAACCGCACTTAGGACAGAGAATAAGTGTATCATCACCTACTTCGCTTTCTACCATGAACTCTTCTGAACCGCTTCCGCCCATTGCACCGGTGTCTGCCTTTACAGGAATTACCTTAAGGCCGAGTCTCTTGAAGATGCGGTGGTAAGCCTTTGCATAAGCCTGATAGCTTTCGTCGAGCGATTCATCATTTGCGTTAAGCGTGTAGCCGTCTGCCATGTTGAACTCGCGGCCCCTCATCACTCCGTAGCGCGGACGGATTTCGTCACGATACTTTGTGTTAATCTGATACATGTTGATCGGAAGCTGCTTGTATGAAGTAAGTCCTGCACGGCAGATTGCAGTGTAAGCTTCTTCTGCTGTCGGAGAAACAACCATATCCTGATCACCGCGGTTCTTTGCCTTGAGCATCTGAGGTCCCATCGTCTCCCAGCGGCCGCTTTCCTTCCAGATTTCGCCCGGTACGATAACAGTGGGCTTAAATTCCATTGCGCCCGAAGCGTTCCATTCTTCTTTAATAATGCTTTCTACTTTTCTGTAAGCCTTTAATCCGAGTGGCATGTAAGTATAAAGTCCGTTACCAAGTTTGCGGATTAAGTCTGCCCTCATCATAAGCTGATGGCTTGAAATTACTGCTTCTGCAGGGGCTTCCCGCAGTGTTCTTAAAGGAATCTGTGAAATTTTCATGCACTCTATTTTAATGAAATTCAACATGCACTTCAACTTTTAAAAGAGCAGTTATGGCTTTATAAACCAGTTTCCAGTCAACATTCAGTTTCCGAAACCGCTCGATATCGTCGCTTCATGCTTTTTTACGCATGGAAACTATTCGTTTCTGACGCTTGCGCGTCAGGCGTAAAAAAGAATGATTTCGTAAACTGAATGTTTCCTTTGCACTGTTTTATAAAGCCATAATATCCTTTCCCTATTTTCTAACAGTACAAATGACAAAAGTAGAAAAGAAGTATATAATTTTCTTCATTAATAAATGAATTGTGGAGATATAAAAATGAATATAATTTTGATGTACGGCGGACGCTCGGGGGAGCATGAGATTTCGCTTCTTTCCTGCGCAAGCGTTGCAAGGGCAATCAGTTCAGAGCACACCGTTAAAATGATTTCTGTTTCTAAAAAAGGAAAGTGGTATCTGGAAGACGACAGCGTTCTGACCTCTCTTAAGGCAGATCCAAAAGCTGTACTTGCCGTTCATGAAGACGAAGCAAAACGCGTTACGGCTGTTCCGGGCGGTGGAAAAGACGGTGCCTTTATCTGCGGCGGACAGGCTATAAAATGCGATGCAGTGTTTGCCGTAATGCACGGAACTTATTCCGAAGACGGAACACTTCAGGGACTTTTCGAAATGTTAGGAGTTCCTTACGTTGGCTGCGGTGTTCTTTCCAGCGCAGCTACCATGGATAAGGACACGACAAAAATTCTCTGGAAGGCAGCAGGACTTCCTGTAGTTCCGGGCATCTGCATCACAAGAGCCGACATCAACGATTCAAAATACTACGACATCCTTATTCAGCATGCAATTGATGAACTGGGCTTTCCACTTTTTGTTAAGCCGTGTTCAGCAGGTTCAAGTGACGGAGCAAACAAGGCAGAAAACCGTCGCGAACTTAACTACGCACTTATGGAAGCCTTTGGCTGGGACGACAAGGTTCTTATAGAAAAAGCAATAAATGCACGCGAAGTTGAATGTTCAGTCACTGGAAATTCAATCACAGAAAATCCGGAAAAGCCATACACACTCCTTAAAGCATACGGTCCGGGCGAAATTGTTCCTAAGCACACCTTCTATGATTATGATGCAAAGTACAATGATCCCGACGGAGCAGAACTTAAGATTCCTGCCCTTCTTACAGAAGACAAGCTTAACTACATCCGCGAAACTGCAAAAAAAGCATACCGCACTGTAAATGCCGCCGGTCTTTCACGCGTTGATTTTTTCATCGATAAGGACACAGACAAAATCTATCTTAACGAAATCAACACGCTTCCGGGCTTTACTTCGATCAGTATGTTCCCGAAAATGTGCGGACACGACGGCCTTAACTTTACGGCATTAATTGATTATCTGATTAACGAAGCACTTGCGGCATTTGCAGAAAAAGAAAAACTCTGCACTTCTCGTTAGACAAAACTTACAATAATCAGCATAAAAAGGAAGAAGAAAATGGAAGCACATGTTTATCCCGAGGGCTGCACCTTCAGTTCAATCGATGAAATAAAAGGAAAAAAAATTACCGTTATGGGACTGGGACTTAACGGCGGCGGTGAAGCATGCGTGCGCTTCTTTCTTAAGCATGGAGCTCTTGTAACTGTAACGGACATGAAAACCGCAGAACAGTTAAAGCCAACGATTGATTCCATTGCGCAGGACAAAACTCTTCCCCTGCAAAACTTAACTTATGTTCTTGGCGAGCACCGGCTTTCGGATTTTTCTGAGGCCGACTGCGTCATAAAAAATCCCGGCGTAAAATATGAAGGAAACAAATTTCTTGCTGCAGCAAAAGCAGTAGAAACAGACATAAGCATTTTTCTTAATTTTACAGAAGCTCCTGTAATTGCAGTTACAGGCAGCAAGGGAAAATCTTCTACGGTAAGTGCAATTGACTTTGGTCTTAAACAGGCAGGCTACACTTCTTTTCTCGGCGGAAACATTACGGTAAGTCCGCTTACATTTTTAGAGCAGACTTCTAAAGACACACCTGTCGTGCTTGAACTTTCTTCGTGGCAGCTTCGTGACCTGAGGGGCAGAAAAATTTTAAAACCTAAAATTGCAGTCATTACAAAAATAGTTCCGGATCATCAGAATTTTTACGGAGCAATGGAACCTTATGTTGATGACAAACGCCTTATTTATGCAGATCAGGATGAAACTGATTTTGTAATTCTTGATACTGATGAAGACGGCTACCTTAAGGAATGTCCTGCTCCAAAAGCCGGCTGCAAATGCTGGGGCGATGATTTTGCTTCTGAAGCAAAGGCAAAAGTTTTACGGTATTCAGTTAAAGAACTTCCCCAAAAATTCTTTGGCGTTTATCAGAAAAACAGTACAGACAAAAAAGAAGGAATACTCAGGTTAGACGGAGAAGAAAAACGCATTCTTGGAGAACTTTCTGTTCCGGGACTTCATAACCGCATTAACGTTTTAAATGCAGCACTTGTCCTGAATCTTATGAAGGTTCCTGCAGATAAAACAGAAAAGATAATGTCAAAGTGGCATGGAATCCCTCACCGCCTTGAATACTTTCATGAATGGAATAATTCATCAGACGGAATCAGATTTGTTTTCTATAACGACAGCTGTTCTACAGTTCCGGAAGCTGCAGCTGCTGCAAGCCAGAGTTTTGAAGACCGCGTTATTCTTATTACAGGCGGCACCGACAAAGAACTGGACTTTCTTCCTCTTGCACGTACACTCAGCACAGAAGACGGATCTAAGTTCATTCCATATTCAGTTTACCTTTTAAACGGTACCGGAACTGCAAAACTCACTCCCCTTCTTGAGGAACGCGGTGTAAAATACGAAGGCCCGTTTGACTCTCCGGAAGCCCTGCTCAACGAATTAAAAAAATCACTTTCCGAAAACTTCCTGTCTAAAAATCCTGGTGCCGGTAAATCTGTAAAAATTGTTTTTTCTCCGGGATGCACAAGCTTTGGAATGTTCAAAAACGAATTCGACAGGGGAAACACCTTTAAGGAACTGGTAAAAAAAATATTTTAAATTGTACCAACTCCTCCTTTTTTAATAGAAACTTTGGATTCACATCTGTATAATACTCATAAGTTTTTTTATTCCATAAAGGAGGAGAAATTATGGAAAAACTTTTTAAGCTTAAGGAGAACGGCACAACTGTAAAAACAGAAATCATTGCCGGACTTACGACGTTCATGACGATGGCTTACATCATCGCACTGAACCCGAATCTTCTTACAGGCTTCGGTTCGCAGGGCGGACAGGGCTTGTGGAACGGAATCTTTCTTGCAACCTGTATTGCTTCTGCAATCGGTATGTTTGTTATGGCCTTTGTTGCCAACAAGCCGTTTGCAATGGCACCGGGAATGGGACTTAACAGCTTCTTCGCTTTTGTAATTGCGCAGATTGTTTCCATTACAGGTCTCTCTTACACAGAATCATTCCAGGCAGGACTGTGCATCATTTTGATTGAAGGTGTAATTTTTATTGTACTTTCTATTTTTAATATCCGCGACAAAATCGTAAACGCAATTCCGCTCGGTGTTCGTCTTGGCATCGGACCTGCAATCGGTCTTATGCTCATGAACATCGGACTTGGTTCAAACGCAGGAATCTATTCTTCTAAAGGCGGACCTTTCTTTGTAATGCGCGACTTCTTCGGTTCACTTACTGCAAACTTTGCAAAAGACTCAATGGGCGAAGGCTACGGCATGATGGTACTCACTGTTGCTACAATGTTCATCGGACTTTTTACAATCATCGTACTGAACCACAAGAAAGTAAAGGGAGCCGTAATTCTTGGAATGCTTGCAGCAAGCGTTCTCTTCTGGGCAGGTGAAGCAGTATTCTTTGATATAAATCCGTTTGCTGCCCTTAAGACAGCTTCATGGGTTCCTCCGTTTAAGGACATGGCAGAACAGACTCTGTTTAAATTCAGCTTTGCAAATCTTGCACAGATCGGCTGGTTTACAATCATCACTCTTGTAATTACTTTCTGTATCATCGATATGTTCGATACAATCGGAACTCTTGTCGGAACAGCATCAAAGGCAAACATGCTCGACAAGGACGGCAACATGCCTCAGATGAAGGAAGCACTTCTTGCAGATGCAGTCGGCACAGTTGCAGGTGCATGTACTGGAACTTCAACAGTTACAACTTTTGTTGAATCAGCATCAGGTGTAGAAGCAGGAGGACGCACTGGTCTTACTGCCCTCACAACAGGAATCATCTTCCTTCTTTGTATGTTCATCTCTCCGATTGCAGCAATCATTCCTCCGGCAGCAACTTCATCAGCTTTAATTTACGTCGGAATCATAATGCTCAGCGGACTCAAGAACATCAACTTTGAAGACATCACTCAGACTGCCCCTGTATTCATCATGCTGCTTGCAATGCCTGTTTCCAGCTCTATCGGACACGGAATCGGACTTGCACTCATCACTTACACAATCATCAAGCTCTTCACAGGAAAGTTCAAGGAAGTATCTGTTCTTACCTACATCCTCTCTTTAATCTTCCTCGTTAAGTTCTTCCTGGCAATATAAGTTAAAAAGCAGCATCGGGATTTTTAAACTGAATTGCATCCTTAAAACTGAATAAACTAAGTTCAATTTTAGGGATGCTTTATTTTAATAAGAATTAATTCATCAATTTACATTTTGTAAACTTTTCCTTTGTATTTACTTTACTTTTTGTAAATCGGCTATTATATTTAAAGAGATGAAAGAAATCCTTAAATATTTAAGACAGACTAATAACCTCACTCAGGCGCAGATTGCACAAAAGCTCAATCTGTCGCGTCAGTCGTACATTAAATACGAAAACGGAAGCGTAATTCCAGACCGGAATATTGTTGAACAGCTCAGCCGGATTTACCGCGTCAGTGTTGATTTTATTCTTCAGAATAAAGTTCCGTCGCCGTCAGAGTTTACTCAAGACAGCAAAAAAGTTCTGTATCATATTAATGAATCTTACGGCGCATTAGATGTTGCTTCCGGTTCTAATCCTTCCCTTTCGATGCCGGCTGCAAAAAAGAAACCTAAATCCTATGATGCTTATTTTGACGGAAACACGGTGCGCGTCCTTAATGCAGAAGCTGCAGAGTTTAAGTCAGGTCAGAGGTTTAAACTCATTGAACTTTCCGAAGAGGAAGAAGAAGAACGTAAAAACAAAAGCTGGGAGAAAATGATGAAAATCATCCAAAAAATAGGTTTCTACAACAAAGCACCTGATGATGATCCTTATTATAAAGAAGCCCTTTATGAGGCTCTTATGGAGAAATATGACCGCGCTGATTGATACAAACATAATACTTGATGTTTTTCTTAAGCGAATTCCATTTTATGAAATGTCATATAAAATCCTGAATATGTGTAAAAATGGAAGTGTAAACGGAATCATCTCTGCCCATTCTGTATCAAACATATGGTATATTTCAAGAAAAGACTTTAATGATGATGAACGCCGCACGCTTATTAAGGCCCTATTTGATTGTTTTGAAGTAAGCTCACTTAATAAACAGAAACTTCTTTCTGCAATTGACCGCACAGACTTTTCTGATTTTGAAGACTGTCTTCAGGATGAATGTGCACAGGAATTTGATGCAGACTTTATCGTCACCAGAAACGTCAAAGACTTTGCACATTCAACTGTTAAAGCCGTAAGTCCGGAAGAGTTTATACAACTGGCAGGATAAAAAAAGCCGCCTATGTTCATCTTCAGCACACAGGCGGCCTTTATCTAAAC
>JAGABO010000008.1 GCA_017614655.1 Treponema sp.
ATTGCTAAAAATGTTGCTTCAAGCGGTGCAGTTCTTCTCAGGGGCGGTGTATTTAAGCCTGGTTCTTCTCCTTACAGTTTTAAAGGTCTTGGAGAAGAGGGACTTAAGCTTTTAAAAGAGGCCGGCGATAAATACGGGCTTCCGGTTGTTACGGAAATTGATTCAGAAAGCCTTATTCCGATGATGAAGGATTATGTTGACGTGTTTCAGATTGGAGCGCGCAACATGCAGGACTTTGACCTTTTAAAGAAAGTCGGGGCTGCGGGTAAGCCTGTGATTCTCAGAAGAAGTTATACTGCAACGCTTGAAGAGCTTCTTATGAGTGCAGAATATCTTCTTTCGAGCGGAACTGATGATGTTATTCTCTGCGAACGCGGAATCAGGACCTTTGAGCATGCAACACGCAATACGCTCGACCTTTCTGCAGTTCCGGTTTTAAGGTCGCTTACTCATCTTCCCGTGATTGTAGATCCGTCTTCTGCGGTAGGTCAGAGAGATAAGGTTCCTCCTATGGCTCTTGCTGCCGTTGCAAGCGGTGCCGACGGAATCTGTGTAGAAGTTCATCCTAATCCCGAAAAAGCCCTTAGTGACGGAGCTAAATCCATGCTTCCTCCTGTTTTTGACAAGATGATGAAGGACATAGAAGCGCTTACTCCTGTGATGGGAAAAGCTGTGGTTCATTTAAGGAGTGATTCTTCTGAACTTGTCTGTGCATATTCCGGAAAAACCGGTGCCTATGCTGAACAGGCAATCGGCCGCTATTTTGACGGTGAAGCAAAGGCTTTATCCCTTGATTCTTTTTCTGAAGTTTTCCAGTGTGTTTCTGACGGAAAAGCTTTGTATGGAATGATTCCTATTGAAAACAGCCTTAACGGAAGTATCTATCAGAATTACGATAATTTTTCGCGTTTTGAAGACATAGAAATCTGTGGTGCTCTTACGCTTAACATAAGGCATTCACTTCTTGCTCCAAAAGGTGCGTCGCTTGAAACAATAAAGAATGTTCATTCTCATCCACAGGGCTTCGGTCAGTCGCAGAAGTTTCTTTCTGAACACAAAGGCTGGAATCTTGTTGATTCTGTTTCTACGGCAACTGCGGCAGAGTTTGTTTCGCTTTCCGGAAGTACGGCAGAGGCTGCAATTGGTTCGCCTGTAAATGCAAAAATTTACGGCCTTGAGGTTCTGGCAGAAGATATAGAAGATGATCCTTCTAATTTTACCCGCTTTGTTGTTATCCGCTCACGCAATACCGAGCATAAGGAAATGTTTGCAAACCTTAAGCCCGACATGGCAAGCTTTATCTTTACTACAAAAAATGAAAGCGGGGCTCTTTTCAGGACTCTGGGCATTTTTGATTCAAACAGGCTTAACCTTACACGACTCGAAAGCCGCCCCATTAAAGGGGAACTCTGGAAAAGCTGGTTTTATGTTGATGTGGAACTCAATGAGTCGGCTGGTGCAAATGAAATTACCGGTCGTCTTCTTGATGAACTTAAGGAAAAAACGGAGGATGTTCGCCTCCTTGGAATATATTCTGAACGTCACTAATGAAGGAGTATAAATATGGAAGAAAAGTATGTACTTTCGGTTCTTGTAGAAAATCATGCTGGTGTTCTGAGCCGTGTCTCAGGACTTTTCAGCCGCCGCGGTTATAACATAGATTCGCTTAACGTCTGTGCAACAGCTGATGAAAACCGCTCCCGCATGACGATTGTCGTCCGCGGTGATGAGTATACCCTTGAACAGATAGAAAAGCAGCTTTCAAAACTTGTTGAAGTTATTTCGATTGAACACTGTTCAAAGAGCGAAACTACTCAGAGAGAAATGGTTCTCATTAAGGTTAAGGCTGACGGTTCTGCACGTGCCGTTATTATCGAAACCTGTAATATTTTCCGTGCACACATTGTTGATGTTGCAGAAAATTCCCTTATCGTAGAAGCAACCGGTAGCGAAGACAAACTCAGTTCGCTTATCAGGCTTCTTGAACCGTATGGAATTCTTGAACTTCTGCGCTCTGGTCTTGTTGCAATGGACCGCGGTGCAAAAATAATGGAGTAGTTCAGTCCGTTCTGGAAACAAGACTTACGCGGCCCGCAGCAAGGCCCCATCGGTCAAATGCATAATCATTAAGTTCATAACCGGCGTTATAGAAATCTATGGCGCCGTTTTCTTTTATGTATTCTCCAAGTTCCGGACACTTTTCTTTTACAGTATTTCTTTCGCACAGGTTAAGAAAGTATTTCTGTACATTGGAAAGTCCCTGCTGCATAATGTATGCCATAAATTCATTCTGCATAAGGTATGAATCAGTTATGTCGTAGCCGAGCCCGGGAGCATACTGCCAGTAAACTTTTATAAACTCCATGGAAGATTCATCAAAAGAATCATAGAGTTTTTTTACTTCCTTCCTGAATCCTTCATCTGTAAAAAAGATTCCGTGCCAGCTTTCATGGGCAACAAACTGCCATCGCAGGGAATCGGAGCTTTCGCGCGAAATGGAAATGATGCTTCCCCTTACCGGAGAAAAAAGTCCGCTTCCGTTTTCTTCTATTATTCTGTTATGAAGAAGAATCTTTCTTAAAAGAAGTTCCTCTTCGCTGAGCTTAAAGCCTGTTTTTTGTGCAAGCGAGAAAAAAGCAGCAAGATCTTCTGCCTTGTAATCGTGCGCATTGTAGCCGTGCTTTGTTCTTACGATATAGTCGCTTACAAGCGTTCCCTTATAGCCTTCTTTTTCTGCAAAGAAAGCAAGCCGGGTAAGAAAAAGATTCTGAATGTTATAGTCTGCAAAATCAAAGAAGAGAATCCCCGGGAACATGTCCCACTCAAAAAGTTCATAAGGAAGGCATCTCCACTTTTCGCGGTTCCAGTCTGTAATAAGTCCCAGATCTGTTTTTACGGGAACAAGAGGCGCATCTTTATAATCGTAAAGAGTTTTGTCTTCTTTCTTAAAGAAAATGCTTTTTACCGCCTGAACATTTTTTGTAACAGTAATGTCTCCGGTTTTTCCGATGAGGGAATCTGAATGGAAAACCTTAACGCATTCTTTTCCGGGAATTCTTATGGAAAAAGTTTCTCCGCCGATTTTTAAGAAAACGCGGTTCTGAGCTTTATAAGTTCCCCGGTCACTTTCTGAAAGTGTAATTTCTATTTTTGGAAGTACAGTTTTTTCTGCGATTCTGATTATAAGATCTTCGGCTCCGTCTTTTGTACATTCGGTAAAACTAAAGTCTGCATTTCCTCCGGTTTTTGTAAATGCAAAGAGGGGAGTACCTTCGTAATCGCGGCTCCAGCCTTTTTTCTGTTCCGTAAAGCCTGCTTTTTTTATCCTGATTTTTCCATCTGTACTGATAAAAAAACCTTCCGGTAAAGAATCCGGGGTAATAGAAAGAGTAACTTCTTTTGCACCTGCTGCAGAAAAACTTCCTTCTGCAATATTTCGTCCGCTGATTTCTTTTTTTACGCTTCCGTTTTTGTTAAAGTCTTCATCATAAAGAAAACCTGCCTTAAAGGAAGAGTCGTTTTTTTCGTCCCTGAACCTTAATAAAAGTGAAAGAAATTTTTCTCCTGAATAAAAGGCTTCCTTCTGAGCATCGGTAAACTTAAAAACAGAAAGTCCTTTGTTCTGGTCAGAAGAAGCTTCGCAGGCAGCTGCGGTTTTTCCAAAAGCCGGAACTTTTTCTCCGTTAAGTTCAAGTGAAGATAAAGCAGATTTTTCTGAACAGGAGAGAAGAAGAAACGTAAATAAAAGCGTAAGTGTTTTTCTTAGCATGATTTAATACTACACTTTTTTCTGTTTTTTCTCTACACTAAAGGCATGAAGGTATTTCTTCCGGATAAGGATTCACTTTTTTTTCTAAGAGATAAACAGGTTTCTTTTATAAAGGCATTTAACGCTTCGGCTAAAGGTATTTTGTATCCTGTACTTCCGCTTGTGTTTATTCCTCCGGAAAACTTTTCTTTTGAAAATTTTGCTTCCGGTTTTAGAGGCTGTGAGTATTCCGGCTTTTATGAAAAAGACGGACGCATTTTTATAAGCTGTACGTTTAGTTTTGGTAATAAAACAGAATGCCTTTCTTCACAAACGGCAGTTTTAAAACAGGGATGCTTAACTGATGATAAACTGCTCCAGGAGTTTTTATTTTCCAGAAAAGCCAGAATAATCAGGACGGAAGAAATGTCCGGGGAAAAAAACAGCTGGAGTTTTTCTGATGAAAAGTTTTACTGTGCCTCTTAACGCGAGATGTCAAGATTGTAGAGACGTTCGCTCATAACCGTAGAAGGCGGGCCGTGTCCGGGCATTATTACCGTCCGGTCTGTCTGAGAAAAGATTTTTTCATCAATTTTAGCTTTAAGAAGCTCTTTTGAATAAATGCTTGAAGTTCCGCCTATAATGCCGGATGTAAGTGTGTCGCCCGTAAAAAGAACGTCGCCGATTTTATAGACAAGACTGTCCATTGTGTGTCCGGGAACCGAGTAGTATTCAACTTTTAAGCCTGCAACTTCTATTTCGCCGTCGCCACGAAGGAGTATTGTGCGTGTTCCGGAAACCTCATAGTCGCCTGCATAAACAGAAGGTGAGTATATTTTGTTTAATGTAGAAAGACCTGATACATGGTTTGTGTGATTGTGGGTTATAAGAACGCCTGTAAGATTGTAAGGACCGGCTTC
Organism: Treponema sp.; assembly: GCA_017614655.1. Taxonomy (GTDB): domain Bacteria; phylum Spirochaetota; class Spirochaetia; order Treponematales; family Treponemataceae; genus Treponema_D. Next base: position 4,669 of record JAGABO010000008.1, read on the forward strand.
TATCTGTTCAATCATTTTTTCGTTGATTTTACCGGGGTCAATTATAAGGGCTTCTTTTTTTTCTCCTGCATCATTTGTTATGAGATAGCAGTTTGTAAATTCTTCGAGAGAAAGATGAAAGTATATTTTCATAATGATACTCCGCTTTTTGATTTGTCATCAGAGAAGTCTGTATCTATATCTCCCATAAGACCGCCTTTGTTTCTGTCGACAAGCGCTTCCCTTGTATTGGATAATTTAAAAGAAACATTTTCCCGAACAGATTCATAGAATACGGCTTTTTTTAAGTTGCAGTTTCTTAATGAAGTATTTATGAGAGCTGCCTTTATGAATCTTGTGTTGTATAAATCTGAATCGTCAAAACTGGACTGGTAGCTTGTAATCCCGTTGAAGTTTATATGAACAAGATCGCTGCCGGTAAAAAGTACATGAACAAATTTACTTCCTGCAAATGAAGAAAACTGAATGTTTGATTCAAGAAAGTCACAGTCAGAAAAAGTAGTGCCGTCAAGAATGCACATTCTGCATCTTATTTTTGATGCATGAACATTTGAAAAACTGCAGCCCTGAAAATTGCAGCCGTAAAATTTTTTTCCTGCAAAACTTATGTCCTTAAATTCCATTCCGCAGGCAGAAAGTCCGATTATTTTATCGTGTTCTTTTATATAGGTGAATATATTTCTTGTAATTTCTTCCGGATTTGGATGATGTTTTAAGCACCAGCCGTTTTCATCGGTAAGGTCCAGGTTTTCGTCAAATGTGGAAAGTGCCTGTTCGTTACATTCCGGACAGCTGCATTTGTTATATGAGTACATATTAAAACTTTAAGGCATAGATTTCTTTTTGTAAAGTACCCCGAAGCAGCTACTGTGCCGAAAATACAACTTGAAATCATTGCCTTAATGGTTTAATCTGTTATTATCATGTGTTGGAAATGCGGAAGTAAAATAGATACATCTCTTACGATTTCAAGAAGCAGTACCTGTCCGGTATGTTCTTCTGATCTTCATTCGTGCAGAAACTGTTCGTTTTATTCTCCAGGTTCTCATTATGACTGTCATGAAACTGTAGACGAAAATATTTCTGACAAAGAAAAGTCAAACTTCTGTGATTATTTTAAGCCTGCTGCTTCTTTTAGTAAAACAGCCGGCTATGAAGAAAAAAAAGAAAAAGCCCGTGCTGCTTTTGATGCCCTGTTCAGCTGAGGTTTACCGTGTCCTGTGATATTGCTTTTTTAGATTCAGGAACCGGCGGCATTCCCTACATGCTGGAACTTAAAAAAAAGTGCCCTGATGTTTCATGCCTTTATCTTGGAGATACAGCGAATTTTCCATACGGAGAAAAAACTTCTGAACAGATAACGGAATGTGCTTCATCATCAATCAGACTTATTGCAGAAAAATGGAATCCCGGTGCTGTGGTAATTGCCTGCAATACAATCAGTGTGACTGCTCTTGATGCTTTACGGCGCGAGTTTCCTGATTTGCCCATAGTTGGAACTGTTCCGGCCATTAAGCTTGCCGCAAATATTACGCACAATAAAAAAATAGGACTTCTTGCCACAAATGCAACCGTGCGCCATCCATACAACGAACGGCTTATTAAAGATTTTGCCGAAGATTGTACGGTTTTTTCCCGCGGAGATCCGGAACTCATTTCTTTTATAGAACACGAACTTTTTACGGCCTCAAAGGAAGAACGCCTTGCTGCAGTAAAACCCGCTGTCGATTTTTTTCTTTCTAAAGACTGCGATACAATAATTTTAGGCTGCACTCATTTTACGCACATTGCAGAAGAAATAAAGGAAGCTGCCGGTGCATCTGTTATGGTTGTAGACAGCCGTGACGGGGTTGCAAATCAGGCGTTGAGGGTCTTCAAAAAAAAGCCCCGTTCCCTTGCCGAAGAAAACGGAGTCATGGACTGTACTTTTTTTGTTACTGCCGTGCGCTCTCAAAAAGACGAAAGCGAATATTCATCCCTCTGCACAAGAGCCGGCATTCCGTGGGGCGGGGTGCTCGGGAGTTAGAGGGAGGCTTTGAGGTGAGGATAAGACAATTATTACGCTGCTGATTATTCCCCATATCATAAAAAAGGAAAGTGATTTTGAAAAAGAATCAGCGGATAACAGATACAATGGAACTGCTCCTGCAACAGTTGTTAAAGAAGTAACCAGAATGCTTTTTATTTTTTCGCGCAGTTTGAATGAATAGTTCTGCTTCTTTGATTCTGTGATATATATTGCATTGTTTACGGTAATTCCTGAAAGAACTATCATTCCGACAATGTCTCCAAGTTCAAATGCTCCAGATGTAAAGAATATTATAATCATCGGAA
>JAGABO010000056.1 GCA_017614655.1 Treponema sp.
AATAAAATGAAAAAATCACTTTTAGTTTTAATGCTTCTTGCTTTAGCAGGCACATCACTTTTTGCAGACGAACCTTTACTTGATCCTGAATCATACACAACCCAAACATGCGGAAATTTTTTCCTTGAATGCAATGCAGAGAAAAAAAATGCGGAAATTGCTGAAAAACGACGAGAAGACGCATTCCAAAAGCTTGAAAAAACTTTCTCAGATTTCAAAAATCACATTGAAGATAAAGACGACAAGGAAAAACTTTCTGCGACAGTCAAAAAAATCCAGAAGCTTTACAAAAACAAAAAGCAGGTTGACTCTGAGAGGGAAGATTACGATGAATTTGAAGACGGAAACGTAAGGCTTTCTCTAAGGCATGCAGACGGAGGAGCATTCAAAGGTGCGTTCGGACATTACGTCAAGGCGGTATTTTACTTCAGAGACGGAAAATCGCACATAAACTTTTTCCTGTGCAATGATGACTGCGATCTTTTCATCAATATTGCAGGCGGCGGAAAGCGTGAAAATGTTATCGGCTTTGGTTCTCTGGATTCAGATTATCAGCCTGAACAGGAGCCTGCAAGATTCTACGAGTTCAGCTCAAAAACAAAAAAAATCCGTACGTCAGACCTTTACTGGGATTAGGAAACTTTCATTAAAAAACAGGCATCCTGCTTTAAAATAAAAAAAAAGCTTGAATTCTTCCGTAAAACGGGCAAAACTGCCCTCAAATCCTTTTTTTTGCCCCTGATGAAAAATAAATTTGTACATTTTTAAAAAATCATGTTATAATTGTAGTCTAGACTATTGGGTGGATTATTTACGGGGAATTAAATTGAAGACTCTCAAAAAATGCATAAACTTTTTTCTGTACGGTTCAAGAGACAGAAAAGGGTATTATTCAATTATTTCGAGAATACGGCACAACAACCTTCAGATTTTTTCTCTTACAAGCATCTGTATTTTTATAATTCATGCGCTTGTAATGGCTTCTTCCTTTATTTTTAATGTCGTACCTAAAAACCAGATATGCTATTTCATCATCTGCTGTTCGAGCCTGCTTTTTTTTATCATGAGCAGGACTTTGCTTACAAAATTCCCCAGGCTGATACTGCCATCTTTTTACGCACTTGCACTCATTCTTTATATTTACACCGCATACATCGGAATAATAATAAACCGCACTGAATATGCAGTTACTTTCTGCGTACTTCTTTTTGCACTTCCGATTCTTCTCATAGACAGGCCCATAAGGCTTACGCTGTTTCTTATAACCATTACGGCAGCTTTCTGCACAGTAAGCCTCTGCCTGAAGAACAGGGAAAAATCAACTACAGACCTGCTTAATGCACTTGCATGCTGCTTTTCGGCACTGATCGTCTTTTTCTATATCGTCAACATCAAGATGCACGACATAATGCAGAACATGATGGTAGAAAAGGAACGCGACACGGATTCTGTTACAGGCCTTTTTAACAAGAAAGCTACGGAACGCCTTATCGAAAATGCAATCAGAAAATCACCGGAAGCCGGGACTTTCCTGATTCTGGATCTTGATGACTTTAAGCACATAAACGACACTTACGGACACAAAACAGGCGACGACATACTTTTTGGAATGGGCTTCTGCGTCTATAACATTTTCAGCACAAAAGATATCTGCGGCCGTTTCGGTGGTGATGAATTTATAATTTACATGCCGGGCGAAAAAAGCATTGAACGAGTGGAAAGATACGCATCAAGGCTTCAGACTTTTATTCAGCATGAAATCGTCCTTGCAGATCCGGAAAAAACCGTAAACTGTTCTCTGGGAATATCGCGACTTCCGGTTGACGGAACAAATTATGATGAACTTCTTACAAAAGCCGACAAAGCTTTATACAGGGCAAAAAAATCAGGCAAGAATAAATTCTGCTTTTATGACCCCAAACTTGACTCGGATACACTGTAAAAAAGAGCTTTAGCTTCCGTTTCTTCCTGTTTTAGGATATTTTCTTCGATACAGGATTCAATTTTTACAAAGACAGTTTTTCCCTGTTCTACAGGTTCTTCGCTTTCAAATTCAACATGAATGTAATTTGAGGTAACTGCGTGATACTTTTTTAAGCCGCTGTTTTTTTTATCAGAAGAAAGGCGCTCTGCCCTGCTCTGCTCCGTTACTGCCGGAAGAACTTTACCGGCGAAAGAGTTTATATAGGCAATTTTTGACTTTACTGCTTCATCAATGAGCTCTTTTGCACGCAGAGACTTTACGGAAGACGGCACCTGATTTTTCATAGAAAAAGCATCCGTTCCGGGTCTTGCACTGAACGGAAAAACATGAATCCACGAAAACGAAACTTCACGGGAAAGAGAAAGCGTCTGTAAAAAATCATCATCAGTTTCGCCGGGAAAACCTGCAATTATGTCACAGGAAATAAAAGGAGCATTCTTTGAACGCCTTAGTCTTTCTACGGCAGAAAGCACGGTTTCTCTTGTATAGGGGCGCCTCATATTTTTAAGAACAGCATTACTTCCGCTCTGCACGCTTAAATGAAAAAACGGCCTTATACGCGGATTTTTAATAACTTCTGCAAATTCTTCCGTTACTGATTGCGGATATAAAGAAGAAATCCTTATACTGATTTTTGAAGTATTTTCGAGTAAAAACCTTAAAAGTTTTGTTAAATCCAGAACTTTATCTTTTCCGAAAGAGCCTGCATTTTTTAGAACACCGTTATACTGCGTTAAATTAACACCGGTAAGAACAACTTCATCAGCGCCGTTCTGTTCCAGCTGCAGAACCCTTTCCAGCACCCTGTCTGCATCAAGGGAAACACTTTTTCCGCGCGCAAGGTGAATGCGGCAGAAAGAACAGTTATTATTACAGCCGTCCTGAATTTTAAGCGATGGCCTTGAATGAATTTTAAAAACAGGTGTGTAAAGGGAAAACAGCGGACTCTGAGTTACTTCTCCTGATTTTTGAAAATGCATATTCTTAAAGGCCAGGGATTTTTTTTCTTTTATAAAACTTTCGATTTTTTCTGCACAGCAAAGTTCTTCTTTTTTTAAAAGAGGAAGTTC
>JAGABO010000057.1 GCA_017614655.1 Treponema sp.
CCGGTTCTTCAAAAAAGAAGACTGCATTCCTGCGCTGTAACGGTGCAAGGGGAACTGCAAAAGACAAGGCTTCCTATATCGGAATAAAGTCATGCAGGGCAGCAGTTCTTACGGCAGGCGGAATAAAATCATGCGCGTTCGGCTGTACGGGATTCGGCGACTGCGTTCAGGCATGTACGTTCGGAGCCTTAAGCATGGGAGAAAACGGTCTTCCTTCTGTTGATGAAAAAAAATGCACGGGCTGCGGAAAATGCGTCAGGTCCTGTCCTAAACATCTTTTTGTCCTTATTGACGAAGACACTAAAGGTTCGATTGCACGCTGTTCCTGCATGAGCGAAAACAAGGCTCAGATAAGAAAGGACTGTACGGCAGGCTGCTTTAAATGCGGACTTTGCGCAAAGAAATGTCCCGAAGGCTGCATTGATGTTTCCGGAGGAATCCCGCAGATTGACTATTCAAAATGCACCTCATGCGGTGAATGCGTTGCGGCATGTCCCGACAAGGTCTTAATCATAAGATAATAATCCGGGAATGACTTAAATAACATTCTTTTGCTTACGCATTCTTGCCCTGCAAAAAGTGCCCGATAAAAACACCGTCATATAACCGTACGGAGTTCAGGCGGAACTCAGGACATCATCTGAGGAACAGTTCCGCCGGGCTCCGCGCAAAATGAACGGCAGCATTCCTTTAATGATTCTTACAATACAAATTACTTCCAGAGGCCTTACATGCACTCAAATAAAATTTTACTTTCAATATCTGCTGCAGCTATAAATGCAGTAATTCTTTTTTCATGCGCTTCACTTCCCGAAGAAATTTCTGACAGAGGAATTTTTGAAAAAGAAATCACCGTTAAAAGCGGAATCGAAAAAAAGGATGTAAAAAACATCAGCGTAAAATTCTTTCTTACTGAACATTTTATTTTTGATGAAAGCGGTCATGAACTTTTCTATAATTTACAGCATAACGCCTATTACGATTATAAACGCCAGTCAAAATATGACGATGCGGGAAATCAGATTTATTATTCTGACGGAAGCTTGACCTGGGAAAAAAAATACAATGACAGGAATGCACTGATTTATTACAGCGACTCTCAGGAAAAGATGAATGAATGGGATGATGCAGGAAATGAAATTCATTATAAGGAACGCGATTTTGAATACACTTCTGAATTCGATGCATCAAACAATGAAATAAAAAGAACCTATAATGACGGCGATGTAAGCACCTTTGAATATGATGAAAAAAACAGGCTCATCCGCGAAACAATAACCGGCGGCATGAATATGGACGAATATTATGAATACAACGATAACAGCGATGAAACACATTACGTCTGCTACGACTACGATGAGTTTTCGATCGAAGAGACATGGACAACCTATCTTGCAAAACAAAAACCGTTGCTTGAAAAAACAGAATACCGTTATTACACTGATGAAACTTTCAAGCAGATTGATTACGTTGATTCAAGTTCCACGACTTATGAATATGATAAAAGCCAGAGGCTGATTCACTCATATTATGATTCAGACTGGACAAAAAGCAGGGACCAGCGTTTTGAGTACGATAAAGACGGATTATGCAGCACTTACATAAACGGAGAATTAACAGACATAAAAGATAAAAACGGAACGCTCCGCTATCAGCGCCATTCAAACGGATCCCAGATCTGGTATGATGAAAAAGGCAGGCTTATAAAAACTGACGGAAAGGAACATGATCCAAACATTTACTGCGAATACGAATATGATAAAAACGGGAACTGCATAAAGAAAATTTACGAAACACTCACAAAGGAATATGTTTATGATAAAAAAAATGTTCTTTTAAAAGAAGCAGGCTATTCAGACGGAGAACTCTTAAACTGCACGGAATATGAATATAAATATGACTCAAACGGTTACTGCACTTATAAAAAAGAAACCAGAACAGAAGGTAATTCAGACAGAATCTTTATAACAGAATATTTTTACATCAACGAATATTCCTATTACAGCAGAAAACAGATTAAAGAATGCTTCCGCTATGAAAGCATGAAGCACAACTATTACATTGAAGGAAACACATTCCACGAACAGAGCTGGTGGTAAGCTTTCAACGCTTGCGGGGTTTGCAAGATTCAACCGGTGCAGGTAAATCAGGCAAACCGGCGTAAAGACAGAAAAAGGCTCCGTTTTTTTTTCCGGAGCCTTTGGAAGAAAAAAGGTTGCAGGAAAAAAGAAACCTTTGGCGAAAGGTGGCTTTTGTCCTGCCTTAATTTACTTCAGGTTAATCATGCTCTTATCGTAGTCACTTGGAGCAACATACCCCATAAGGTTCATGAGTGTTGCAGGCCATGAAGAAATTCCAAGTCCTTCGTTCAACTTAGTATTGTCGTACTCGCCCTTGTATTCAGGATCGTAGATGATGCCTGGAACAGGGTTCAGGCTGTGGCTTGTCTTTGGCTTTGGTTCACCGTCTGCGCCCATTGCAACCGAACCGTCCTTCTTGTGCTCATACATGTCGTCACTGTTTCCGTGGTCAGCTGTAAGACAGAGGATACCGCCTGCCTTTTCAATTGCTGCCTTAAGACGGCCAAGCTGAAGGTCCATGCCTTCCATAGAACATACAACTGCATTGAATACGCCGGTGTGTCCGACCATGTCTCCGTTAGGATAGTTAAGACGGATGTGGTCATACTTTCCAGATTCAATGGCTTCGATTACCTTGTCTGTAATTTCTGCACACTTCATCCACGGGCGCTGTTCGAAAGGAACAACATCAGACGGAACTTCAATATATGTTTCAAGATTCCTGTCGAATTCCCCGGGGCGGTTACCGTTAAAGAAGTAAGTAACGTGACCATATTTCTGAGTTTCAGAAATTGCCATAAGATGAACGCCTGTCTTTGTAAGATATTCACCCATTGTGCGGTCAATGCTCGGCGGGTTTACGAGGAACTGAGCCGGCTTATGGTTGTCCCCATCGTATTCCATCATGCCTGCATATTCGCATGCAGGGCGGCGTACACGGTCAAAGTGAGGGAAGTTGTCTTCTTCGAAAGCTGCAGTGATTTCAAGAGAGCGGTCACCGCGGAAGTTAAAGAAGATTACGCTGTCGCCGTCTACGATTGGGCCAACAGGCTTTCCGTCTTTTGCAATTACAAACTCG
>JAGABO010000058.1 GCA_017614655.1 Treponema sp.
ACAGTTTCCTGAACGGCTTCTTCGGTAGAGGCAGCACTCTGAGCAGAAGCTTCCTCGTGTTTTTGTTCTTCGCGCACAGGTTCATCAGGATTAAGGTAAATTACTATTTCCTTTGGCAGCTTCTGTTCAAACTTAATAAGAACAGAAAACGTAAAAAAAAGAGAAGATAAAACCAGAGCCATTATTACGGCGATTACAAATCCCCGCGATTCAATACTTGTCATCTATTTTCTTTCCGAAGTCCTTAAGCTTACACACGAAAAACCGCCGGTCCTGATTGCATCAAAAATCTTTACGATTGTTCCGTTTGTAACATTTTCATCAGCAGAAACCGAAACAGGAAAAGTTTCTTTTGTAAAGTTTTCGCCCAGTTCAACAGAAGCAAATTTTGCCGGAAGTTCATCAAGGCTGACAGGCTCATCATTAAAATAAATTGCACCGCTTTCTTCTACGCTTATCGTAACTCCGCGCGCATCAGTTGCAACGGAAGTACTGCTCTGCGGAAGATTCATCTTTAACCCCGGAAGAACTGCAAAAGTTGTAGACACAAGGAAAAAGAGAATCAGCTGAAAAATCACATCAAGCATCGGAGAAAGATCTACCCCGGGAATACCGCTGCTTCTTTTTCTGTTTACGTGCATATTAAACTTCCTTTCCTAGAATACGAAACATAACCTGCGTTACATCAGCTTCCATATCACGGATAAGATGATTAACGCGGTTGTTAAAGTAACTGTTAAATATAATAGAAGGAATTGCAACAACAAGTCCTGCAACTGTTGTAACAAGAGCCTGTGCTATTCCGCTTGCAAGTGCGCTCGGGTCTCCCATAGAGCCGCCGTTTCCAAGAACATTGAACGCTGCGATATTTCCGGTAACAGTTCCAAGAAGTCCAAGAAGCGTAGAAATATTTGCAATAGTTCCGAGTGCCGAAAGAAGATGTTCAAACTGCTGAACAACGCTGTCCATTTTTGTCTGCACAACTTCCTTTAAATTCGCTTCATCAAGGCGGCGGTATTTAATTGCAGTGCGGATTACCTGAGAACACGGAGTGTCCGCACGAATACAGTCTGCTTCGGCAGTTGAATAATCCATTTTTTCAAGACAGTCAACAACAGTTTCCATCATTTTTCTGTCGCGGTTTTTAAGCGTAACATAATAATGAATGCGTTCAATAATGATAAAAAGTGCAACCACTGCACAAAGAATAATCGGAATCATCAGGATTCCGCCGCTTTTAATTGTCTCAAACATATAATACTCCCATTATATTAATTGAAATCATTGAAGCAGTCAGAAACATTACAATGTTACCTTGTCATTTCGAGAGCCTCAATGACCGTTGTTTTTAGAAGAAGAAGCGCACTAAAACTTTTGCACTGCCTGCTTTCTTTATATAAACAGTTTTTCCGTAATCACGGTCACTGCCGGAAATCAATTTTACTGCATCATCAATCTCGCACGCAAGACGAATTGAATCGCGTACTTTATAGAAGACACCTGCATTTATTACCGGCCACCAGTCATCAGCATCACCGGTTTCTTCGAAGGCACCTGCATTAAAGCCCCACTTTGCATCTTCACTCTGGAAGTTAAGGTTCACGCCAAAGCGGTTGGAACATTCATTTGACGGAACATGAATCAGGTTGTTTTCCCAGGTAAAGTCAACTGTAAAAATTTTCCATACAAACGAAAGCTTTGCATTAGAAGCAAGTATTGTTCTGGAGATGCACTCTGCCGAATAAAGTTCGGTTGCTGCAGCATTTGAATAGTCGGCTTCCCACACTCCGTTAGAAAAAGCCGTCTTTCTGAACTCAGTTCCCGCATCAAGAACAAAACGCTTTCCAAGAGGAATGTTCATGTTGATTTTTGCAAACCAGTCAGTTGATTCCTGAAAAAGAAAAGGCTGCGTCGTAAAAAGAAAATTCTTTTCGAACTCCGAGCAGGTCTTATGATACGAATCAAGTCCGCCTGCAAGTTTGATGGAAAGCGGAAGTCCCGCTTCCCCTATGTTAAAGTCCATCTTTGTCTTTAAGCAGAACACGGGAACGGCACCGTTATCTCCGACAGCATTACCGGTAACGACACCGCCGGAAAGTCCGAGTTCAAAAAATGAATGTTTCCAGTCAACGGAAAGTCCTGCATTAAAACGCTGTGCTCCGAAAGTGTTGTCTGCCGGATGAACAAGAACCTTGTCTCCGGAAGAAGTGTCGTACTGAGCATCTGCTGCCCACATTGCCTCATGAAGGTATGCTGCAGAAAACTTAATGTCTACTCCGTAATCCTTCCAGCCGGCATAAAGAGCTGGCACAAGCTGAGTAATATCTGTATCTTTTTCCTGCGGTAATAAAGAAGCAGCAGAATCTTTTACTTTTGAACCGTAGCGGCTGTACCACTCAATACCAAAAGATGTTCCTGCATAGAAATGATGCGGAAGCTTCCATTCAAGTTCAGCACCACCCGAAACAGTCCTGTTGCTTAAATCGTGGAAGGCTGTACTTTTTTCCTGAAGCCCATATTTTGAACTGTCATAAAGACCTTCCATCTTAAGCGTAATTTTATCCCAGGCAAAAGTTTTCTTTCCGGAAAGTTTTGTTTCGGAAGTAAAGTAACCGTTAACGGCAGAATGTCTTCCAAAGCCGTCCTGTGAGTGATGAGAAAAATCAAGGGAGAACGGTTCACTTCCGCTGGTTTTATAAATGGAAAAATCTCCTGCGAAGTATCCCGGAAGGCCTGCTCCAATAAGTCCTTCTGCATAAAGATTCTTTTCCGAAAGAACAGAAAAATCTGCAACCGGCTCTTCTTCCGGCACACCGCTTTTTACACCTGGAAGCTTTGGAAGAGGAGCTCCGTTTTTTGAAGAAGGAAGCAGATCAGAAAAATCCGGAACAGCTTCTTTTCCTGCAACAAGAGAATCTCCCGAAACAGTAGTCGTTATTTCCGGAAGAACAATTTTATCTTCCTGTGTTTCTTCTGCGGACAAAACTAAAGGAGTAATTACCAGAGTTGCCGCACATAATAAAATTCGTTTCATATTTATATCTCCGTTCCGTTACTTTTTAAGATACCCTTTTCTACTTTAAAAGCGCCGAAGCTTTTTTATCATAAGGAGAGTTCGGGTAAAGCTCATGCAGTTTTTTTACGACTGCTTCTGCATCGCCTTTTTTATCAGCCGCAGAAAAACTTTCTGCTGCACCATAGAGCGCCCTCTGGACAACAGCGGCTTCCGAAGTAAGGCCTGCACATTCAAGGTAAACCTGAGCTGCCTTTTCGTTCTGATTTCTTGAACGAAGGTCTCCTGCATAAATGATGCCGGTTCTTGCAGCATAAGAAGCTTCGGCAGGTTTCTTTTTCTGAATAAGATAAAGTTCCTGTGCAAGAATAAAGGCATCTTCCTTCATGGAAATATCTTTTTCCATAAACTCACAGAGTTCGGTTCCTTTAATTCTTCCTGCTTCTGAAGTACTTGCACCAAGTGAAGCGTATTCATTGGAAAGCATTATATATTCAGGATTCTGTCCGCCTTTAAGAAGCGAAAGTTCGCGAAGTTCTTTATCCAGAAGATCTGCCTTTGATTCTTCGGGGAAGCGGTTTTTACACAGAGTTAAAAGCTCGTACGCCTTTTCGTATTCACCAGTCTTCTTATAGAGAAACGCAAGTTCCTTCTGGGCACGGTAAACGTAAGGACTTTCGGGGAATGCCTTTAACAGATTGCTGTACTGAATGACTGCACGATCGTTCTGTTCAAGATGAACGTAGCTGTCTGCCATAAAGTAGAAAGAAGCATCCTTAAATTTTCCGGAAGGGAATTTCTTCTGATATTCATTAAAGCGGCTCACAGCCTTTGACCAGTCACCGGCATTGTAATAAAGTTCACCGCGGCTGTAAGAAGATTCATCTGCTATCTGATTTGAAGAAAACCTGTTCTGAATTTCCAGGAACATTCTGTCGCTTTCATCGATTCTGTTCTGTCTTGCATAGTAGCGTGCAGTTCTGTAACGGCAGAGAACTCCGAAATCAGAATTTTCTTTTGCACCGCTGCTTAACATTTTTACCGCTTCATCATACTTTCCGCTGTCAGAAAGAATTTCTGCACAGAGAAGCGTAGAACTGTTTCTTTCTTCATCAGTCGAAGAAACTGCAACTGCCCTTCTTGCAAAATTTGCAGCGTCTGCATAATCAGAAGTCTGGAGTGAAGCAGAAGAAGCCGTCATGAAAGCATTCCAGGCAAGCGGATGCTGCGGATATTTTTTTGCAAACTGATTAAGTGTATTACAGGCAGAAAGGGACTGCCCCGTTTTATACTGGCTGTAACCGGAATAAAAAAGTGCGTAGGCTTCCGTTTCTGTTTTCTTCGAAGCAAGATATTTATTAAAATAGTACTCTGCATTCTTCCAGTCCTTTTTATTAAACGAAGAAAGACCTGCCATGTAATGAGCCTCGGGAGAATTAACCATAACCGCCTGTTTATAAGAAGCAGAAGGTGAACCCGAAAGAAAAAGCACGCGCGAATAATCTGTACGTTCACTGTCGGTAAGCGATGCAGAAACTCCTGCATAAAGGGCGGCAGAAGCTGCATACTGTTTTTTGTAAGCAAGCAGGCGTGCCTTAAGGATTACCGCATCTTTAAAGGAAGCGGTGCTGTCCCTGTACATGGCATAAGCTTCTTCTTCCCTTCCTGTCTTAAAAAGAGAAAGTGCCTTTAAGTAAAGAGTTCTTTCGTAAAGCTCCTTTAGTGAAGCATCTTTTTCCAGAAGGGGAAGTGCCTTTTCGCAGTATCCGGTGCACGAAGTAAAATCCCCCTGCGAAGCAGAAGCCGAGGCACATTCACAGAGCCATTCAGGATAGAAGATTTTTTCTTCTGCAGGAGAAGCTTTTTCTCCGTAAGTCTTTAAAACTTCCAGCGCATTTTTTTCTGACATTCTGGAAAGATAAATTCCGTGAATCAGGGAATATGAATGATC
>JAGABO010000059.1 GCA_017614655.1 Treponema sp.
AGAAGTTCTTCCGTAAAACCGAAAGGAGAAATCTCCTGAGAGTAAAGCTTACGGCAGAAAAGAACAAGGCGTGACTGTTTAATCCACGGAGTTGAATTCATATAGTCTACATCAAGTTTTGCAGCCTTGAATTTATCGCCGTCGCGTCCTGAATGTGAACCGCAGTAGTTAAGCGCATTTCTGTATTTATCACTTACAACGCAGAGAGAAAAATCCGTACATGAATCTATGATTTCTTTTGTGTAACGCTGAGGGCGAAGGTAGATTGTTGCAACAGGCTTGTTCCACATGATGCCAAGTCCGCCCCAGCTTGCAGTCATTGTGTTCGGAGCGCCGGTTATTATGTTTCCGTCCGGTGCCCTGTTCTGTGTACAGGCTGTAACAAGAAGCCAGTCCTTTCCGATGAGTTTAAATGGATTGTCAGTGATTGCCTCTGGGCGGATTGTCTTTAACATTTATTGGAGATGACGAGACTTGAACTCGTTACCTCTTGCATGCCATGCAAGCGCTCTAGCCAGGTGAGCTACACCCCCGTTTTTCCTTATAGTAGCAGATAAGGAAGAGTTTATCAAGTAGACAAAAAGCATTTGTACTTATAAACTTAAACGCATGAAAAACAACACATTTAACTTTTGCCCTGACTGCGGTTCAAAAAATATCCGCACAGAAATGAACGGAAGAAAATGGCTCTGTCCTGACTGCGGCTTTGATCTTTACAATAATGTTGCAAGTGCAGTAGGAGTCATCATCATAAACAGCAAAGGCGAAGTTCTTTTTGAACGCCGCGCTAAAGACCCGAAGAAAGGCTGTCTTGATCTTCCAGGAGGCTTTACTGATCCCGATGAAACTGCAGAAGAAACCGTAAAACGCGAATGTCTTGAAGAAACTTCTGTAGAACCTTCCAACATAAAATACCTCTGTTCATTTCCGAACACTTATGAATACAAAGGTTTTTCTTACAAAACCTGCGACCTCTATTACACTGCCTTCTATTCTGATGATGTTGAATTAAAACCTCAGGAAGGAGAAGTTGTTTCTTTTGAATTCGTAAAATTCGAAACAGAAGAAGACATCGACAAAGCAGATCTTGCATTTATAAGCGCAAGAAACGCACTCAAGTTCTGGCTTAAAAACAGGAACAACAAATGCTGATTCTTTACATGGTGATTCTGTCTCTTTTAGTCTTTATCACGGAAGCAGTCATCTTTTTTGTACTGATTTCTAAAAAGAAAAAAGAAGCTTTACAGAACGGAAAAGAAGTAAGCAGAGCCGGAAAAAAGTTTGTCTTAAGCCACATAATTGCAGCCCTGCTGATTCTTTCTCCTCTGCTTGTAAGGCTTTCCATTACTGCAGCAGCTGCGGCATGCCTGTGCGGCATTCTGGGCGAGTTCATAATATCAAGAGACAGGCTTTCTTCAATATAAAAATTTTTCATGCATAAGTCTTGCATTCATACTTGACAAAAAAGTCTGTTTTTTGCTATCATGCTAACACTTTAGGGAGTCATACCCAAGTGGTAAGGGACTGGTCTGCAAAACCACTATGCGACGGTTCGATTCCGTCTGACTCCTTATCATAGAAACGGCTGCCTCAAAAGGCAGCTTTTTTTATGACTTCCGGAGCATAACATTTTTTAAGGGTCAGCCCTAAAATGTTTTAACCGCATGTAATTCTGCGCGGGCTCCGTTTAAATATCCGGGGGGCCTGCATTTTTTGCAGTCCCTCTTTTTTTTGGAGAACCATTTATGAAGAAAGCATTTCTTTTACTCACTGCATTAATTTTTACAGCAGGTCTTCTGTCTGCCAAAGGCGGACTTATGGCCGGAACAGGAAAAACAAAATACATTCAGACTAAGTGGTTCGATATAATTTATCCGGAAGAATCACGGGAAACAGCATTCCGTCTTGCAGAAAGCTGCGATTCAATTTATGAAAAACTCTGCGAACAGTATTCATCTCCGTGGATAAATGAAAACGGCGGCGGCAAACCTCAGTTCAGGATGCCGGTAGTTATCACTGCGCAGGCAGAAAATTTTAACGCCTATTACACGCTTTATAATTTTAATCACATCGTTCTCTATGATACACTTCCGGAAGAATCGATGGCAGTTTTTTCTGAATCACTTGAAAACACATTTCTTCATGAACTGACTCATGCCGTTTCCTTTAACACAACCTTTACTCCGCTCAGAAATGCCATGAACTTTTTTGGTGATGCACTCAATATCGGCGGCGGGCTTACGATAACAACCTTCTTTTCGGAAGGAGCTTCTGTTGCAGAAGAAAGCAAGAACGGAGAAGGAAGAACTAACGACGGCTATTATCTTCACATGGTCCGTCAGGCAAAAGCACAGGACACTTTCCCGGATTACAGTGACGTAACCGGAAGCCGTGACATTTATCCTTCAACAGGTACCTCTTACGGCTTCGGCGGAGCATTCAGCGAATATCTTCAGAAGAAATACGGTATGCAGAAATATGCTGATTTCTGGGCTGAATCAATCAATCATCTTCACATTTCTTACAGGGGAGCTTTTGAAAAAGTCTACGGCATTACAATGAAGGAAGCCTGGAGGGATTTTGAAGAAAGCATTGAACTTCCCGAAGTAAAAAAATCAGCTGTTGAAGAAGACGGTGTTTCTGATTTTTTTATTGAAGAATACGGAACAAGTTCAAAAAACAGATACGGAAGAAGATTCACTAATATCTCTGTAACAGAAAAAGGTATTTTCTTTCTTGAAGAAACAGGCAGCTCCGTATGGTTTGCAGAAAAAACAAAAAACGGATTTAAAGAGCCGCATAAACTTTTTACAAAAGTTTATATTGATTCAATCAAGGCATCTAAAGACGGAAACTTTATTGCAGCCGCTTATTATAATATAAATAATCCGAATATAAAGTCAGAAATTTTTGTTTATGATGTAAACAGAAAAAAGTTTTTATATATAAACGAAACCAGCCTCCGTTCTCCCTGCCTGATAAAAACAGACGACGGATACATTCTTTCTGCCGTAAAAATTCAGGGACAGAAAAATTCAATTAAAAATTATCGTCTTAACAAAAAAGGAAAATTTGATTTTATTAACGAAAAGTTTATTCCGGATAAATCTCTTGTATTCAGCATAACGGATGCAGGAAACGGAAAAGCAGCTTTTGTATTAAAAGAAAAACTTATCTGGAGCATCTGCAGAACGGATTTTCTTAATGACAGCACTGTAGAAAAATATACGCTCCCTGATGAAGAAATAAGAGTCAGAAATCTTTCTTCATCAAAAGATGACGAATTAGTTTTCAGCTGGACAAAAAAAGACACTTTCCCTCGCAAAGGAAAACTTACGATAAACGAAGAAGCTTCATTTATTCTTGACGAAAAAGACATAAGCGGAGGAATTTATTTCCCGGCAGAAACAGAAAACGGCAAAACAGTTTTTTCTTCCTACACAGTAAACGGCTATGATCTTCTGATCCGTTCAGAAAAGTTTCCTTCAAAAAAAGAAGCTGCAGTAAAATCAGAAGAAGAACTCTTTACAGAAAAAAAAGCAGAAGTTATTTTTAATGAAGAACTTTTATTCAGAGAAAAAAACTACAATGCACCGTATCATTCAGAAGGAACTTTTATTCCTCTTGCAAGTGCTTCCCTGCTTACCTTAAAAAACGAAGACCTCACTTCCGTAATGGAAGAATCAAACAATCTTCTTCTGGGTGCAACCTGGATGATAAATAACCCGTGGGATTCTGACTACTTTACGTTATCCGGCGGCTTTGATCCTTTTACCTTAACGGCTGCCCTTTCGCTGGAATTTTCCGGTTCAGCACCGACAGGAGTTTATTCTTATTCAGAAAGTCCTTCCGTATTTTTTTACGAAGACGGCTTTCTTAATGCATCGAATATTTTTACGGCCTCACTCGCCTTTAACGTCGGAAACTACAGCTCACTGTCATTTACGGAATCAAACATTTTTTTCTTTGGAAAAATCACATCAATTCCGGAAGACAGCATTGCAAAAAACATAAAGGACTGCATTGTATTTGACAGCAACCACTGGTATGACGAAAACCTTGTATCAGCAGTATTTTCTACGATTCACAGAACAGGATGCGGAACTTTTGAAGCAGCAGGAATTGCCCTCTCTGCAAACTATCACACAATCTTCTGCGGTGCACTGGGAAACGAAGCTTCCCTGTTTGATGAACCTGATTTTGCAGCCTATCTTTTTAAGGACAGAAAGTTCTATCACAATCTCTATCCGGAAATCAGCATAAGACTTCCAAAACTTATTCCGATAGACTGTAACTATGGCCTTACATACAACTTTCCTGTCGGTCTTTCTGCATCCCTTACAGGAACAGTTTCTTCATTTATAAAAGCAAACGCTACTGCAGTTATTTTTGGAAAAGAAATACAAAAGGGAGTTTCATTCATGCCGCTTTATTTAAACCGCTTCTACATTACCGGCGGATATTTAATTGATGTTAAAAACTCGAACGGAAACTTTGAAATTAAAAACACGCCAAAGAATTTCATGAACATAATGAATCTGAAAAATCAGCAGTATCTCCATGCAGGGGTAACTCTGGATTTTGCAATCAACACTGGAATGCTCAGTCGTGTAATTCATTCACTGGAAGCGACTTTTGCATACAACATAAAAGAAAAACAGGCTGCATACGGACTTTCTTATCACTACGGAATGTAGGATATCAGGAAGAAACGTGACTTGTAAAACCGGCATATTATCCTGTAAAATCAGTTTGTGATGGAAACAAAAAGTTTTGACTTTATAATAACAGGAGCAGGGCCCGCAGGACTTACAGCTGCAATGTATGCTGCAAGAAACGGGCTTCTGACTCTTACAATAGATTCCTCTTTCGCAGGCGGACAGGCCACACAGATTTACAATCTAGAAAACTACCCGGGAATTTTTCCTGCAGTAAACGGATTTGATTTTGCAGACACACTCAGAAAACAGGCAGAAAGTTTCGGTGCAAAGATCATACAGGCTCATCCGTCTTCCGTAGCAAAAGAAGAGGACGGAACTTTTACAGTTACCACATCAAAAAACATATACAAAGCACCCTGTCTTCTTATTGCAACCGGAGCTGAACATAAAAAAGCCGGCATAAAAGGAGAAGATACTTTTAAGGGGAAGGGCGTCTCTTACTGTGCAACCTGCGACGGACCTCTTTTTAAGAACAGACATATAGTCGTTATGGGAGGAGGAGATTCTGCCTGCAGCGAAGCTCTCTATCTTGCAACTCTTACAGACAAAGTAACTGTCATCCACAGAAGGAAAACCTTCCGTGCTCAGAAAACGCTTGCAGAAAAAGTTCTTTCAAATAAAAACATCACCGTTAAATTCAATACAGAAATTCAGGAAATCTGCGGAGACAGTAAAGTTTCTTCCGTAATTCTAAAAGATAAAAACGGAAACACTCAGACTCTTGAATGCGATGCAGTATTTATTTTTGCAGGAATGACAGCACAGACAGAGCTTTTTGATTTTGTAAAAAAAGATGAAGGCGGATGGATAATAACGAACGAAGACATGCAGACTTCCGTTAAAAATCTTCTTGCTGCCGGAGATGTACGGTCAAAACATTTAAGACAGATAGTAACGGCATGCAGCGACGGAGCAGTTGCCGCAGTTAAAGCCGGAGAAATCATAAGATCATTAAAGAACGAAGTGTACAAATGAAAAAGTTTTTCCTTAGCCTAAGTTTTATATTTACCGCAGTTTTTATTCATGCAGAAGAAATCAACTTCTGGAGTGAGATTCCGGATAATGAACTCTGCCCGATTCTTATTTCAAAAATGTCCGATGAAGAACTGCTTTCCCAGATTTTAATGTTCGGCTGGGCAGGACAGGAACCAAGCGATCTTCTTAACTCATGGGTTACAGAACGAGGACTTGGAAGCGTAAAAGTATTCGGCTGGAACACGGACGACACAGACAAAGTTGCAAAATCCGTACGCATGCTTCAGAAAAAAGCCGTAAGCCGTCCTCTAAAAATTCCGCTTTTTGTTGCAACAGATCAGGAAGGCGGATGGATAAGACACGTTAAGGGAGACACAAGTGATACTCCCGGCAACATGGCAATAGGAGCTTCGGGTTATCCCATAGACGCATATTATTCAGGCTATTACATCAATAAAGAAATAAAGGCACTCGGCATTAACATGAACTTTGCGCCGACTGTAGACATCTATACAAATCTTGAATCAACCGTTATTGGTCCGCGTTCGTTTGGTTCTGATCCTAAAAACGTCGGCATTCTTGGAGAGGCGTTTGCAAAAGGCTCCATGGCAGCAGGAGTAATTCCAACGGCAAAGCATTTTCCAGGCCACGGAGACACTTCACTGGACAGTCACGGAAAACTTCCCGAAATAGATATTTCCAGAGACCTTCTTGAGTCCCGCGAGCTTGTTCCGTTTATATACCTTATTAAAGCCGGCATTCCTGCAATCATGAGTGCACATCTTTCCTTCCCTCAGCTTGAACCGGATGGAACGCCTGCTTCGCTCAGTAAAAAATTTCTTAGCGGAATACTGCGAAAAGAGCTTGGATACAAAGGCCTTATAATAACAGACGACATGCAGATGAACGGCGCAACGCTTTTTGCAGGAAGCTATCATCATGCAGTTACAATGGCAATTGAAGCCGGAAACGATATTGTAATTTCATCAAAAACTGCAAACCTTAATTCTTCTGTATGGACTGTAAACCTTGATCTTATGAAAACCGATCCTGATTTTAAGGCACGCGTAAAAGATGCTGCTTCCAGAGTTATTCTTGCAAAACTTTCATATTTTAAGAACAAGAATCACGCCCCGCTTTATCCGGATGAAACAAAGCTCAGCGAATTCATTCCGGATCAGGACGGTAAAAAGTTTTTTCTTGAACAGGCATGCCGCTCAATCAGTTTTGAAAAAAAAGGAAAACTTTTTCCCTACAAGCCGCAGGAAGAAGAAAAGATCCTTATCTGCGGACCTTTTAATGCTCTGTTTAATGAAGGAAAAAAACGATACCCGAATGCAGGAACTTTTTATTTCAGTTACACTCTTAAAGATGACGAAAGTAATTTTGACAACTGGAATGCTGTCGGACTTGAATGGACTGCAAAAAAATACGACACAATCATAATACTCGTATATGACAGGCACACTGCAGATATTGCACGAAGGCTTAAAAACTCCGGAAAGCAGATAATCATTCTTTCCATAATGTCCCCGGTTTTTGTCCTTGACAGTTTTGACTTTGCCGACACAATCCTCTGCGGATACAGTTATTCTGACTATTCCTTTGCAGCCTTATTCGGAGCACTCAACGGGGAATTTACCGTACGAGGCACAATTCCCCTTGACCGCTAAAAGCAGCAGTTCCTTAAGAAACAAACGAAATCTTTTTTAAGGAAATGCCGCCCTTTGCAACATAAAGCGAAACTTTGTAAAAGCCTTCAGCAAGTTCAACACTGGAAACCGTTGCAGAAACTTCGAGGCCTTTTGTTGAACGGCAGTCAAAAGCTGTTACGGGAATGCCGTCAATAACAACATTTGTCACCGACTGGGAAAGATCATCGCTTTTCTTTAAGTAAGTTCCGTTTATTTTATAGACCGCTTTCTTCTGAACTTTTAAATATGTACAGTCATCAGGTATAAAAGCTTCATTTTCGTGAACAATGCGTGCATTCTGAGGAAGCTGCTTTACCGAAGAAACAAAACTCTTTACTTCATGAAGATCACGGAGCGGCCGTTTAGAAACAGGTGCCAGAAGAATAAAGCTGAGTATGTCCTTTACACAGTGCTGAATTTCTCCGAGTGTAAGTTCTCCCGAAGAAAGTTTTTCTTCCAGATTATCGCCGCTGCTGTTTTTTTCCGAGCCGTCGTTATCTACAACCATGTAAATATCATTGCGGGCCCTTATCATCGAAGCAACATTTTTTTCGGAAGGCAAACCTCCGTCTGCACAGTCGTTCATTTTTGCCCACCAGTCAGTCATGACAACACCATCGTAGTTCCATTCTTTACGGAGGATAGTGTTTATGAGGTCATAGTTAGAAGCTGCCCAGTGTCCGTTTATCGGATTATACGAACTCATCATGGAAACAAGATTTCTTTCCTTAACCGTCATTTCAAAAGGTTTAAGGTATATTTCGCGGAAGGCACGTTCTGATACAACTGCATCACAGAAGTTTCTGCGTCTTTCCTGATTGTTTCCGGCAAAATGTTTTACAGTAGCATTTGAGCCGCCCTTCTTTATTCCCCTTACCTGACAGCAGGCCATGCATCCTGTAAGGAACGGATCTTCAGAAAAATATTCAAAGTTTCTTCCGTTAAGGGGACTTCGGTGTATGTTGATTCCGGGGCCGAGAAGAGCATCTATTTTATATTTAAAAAGTTCCTGTCCTTCAAAAACAAAAAGTTCTTCATTAAGGGCTTCATTCCAGGTACAGGCCAGCTGAGTTCCAATAGGAAGAAGGCTTGCTTCTCCTCCGGAATCTATTCTTATTCCGGAAGGACCATCTGCACAGCCTGCAACAGGAACCTTCTTTTTCCAGAGGCTTTCACTTAAACCTCCGTAAGCTGCGGCAATTCCCATAGTTGCCTTTGGACTCATCATTCCTTCGCCGCGCACTACTGTACAAAGTTCCTTAACGGAAAGTTGAGCTATAAAAGACTCAAGCAGTGACGGATCTTTTTTTACATCATCAAAAGTTAAACTCCTGTCACAGAGATTTTTCATTTCGGACGGAAGATTTTCACTTATCCTTTTTTTAAGGTCAACATCAGAAAGAGGAACCTCTTCAAGAATAAGTTTTCCGCAGTTATTTTTCATGCGTCTGAAGTTTTTTACCGGAGCACAGGCACGTGAAAGTTTTTCTACACAGATGTTTTCTTTTAAGAAAAAGCCGTCTTCATCACCAAAAGAAATACATTCAGCAGAAAGAGAATCTGTTCCTGCATATACAGAATACTTTCCTTTTTCCAAAACATACGAGGAAGCAAAACCTGTAAGTCCGCTTTCGTCATAAGAAGCACGGCTTCTTATATCAACTTCAAAAGTTAAAGTTTCGCTTTTTCCCGGAGCCAGCAGTTCTGTCTTTTTAAATGCGCAAAGTTCACGCGCAGGTTTTCCGAGAAGTCCGCACGGAGCTGCTAAATAAACCTGAACAGTTTCCTTACCGGAAACACTTCCCGTATTTTTTACGCACACAGAAAACGAAACGATTTTTCCATCAAAAGATGCCTTACCCGATGTAACAGAAAAAGTTGTATAGGATAGTCCGAAGCCGAACGGATAAAGAATCTTATCTTTTGCAAAGGTATTAAAATATCTGTAACCGACAAAAATATCTTCTTCATAAATATTTTCGTCTGCTCCTCCAAAGTTTTTTGTTGAAGGATAATCTTTAATATCAAAAGCAATCGTATCCGTAAGTTTTCCAGAGGGACATTCAAGCCCGCAGAGAATTTTTGCAGCAGCACGGCCACTTTCCATTCCGCCCATCCATGCATAAAGAACTGCTTTTATTTTTCCGCCGAATTCTTCTGCATTTATAAATGATGTATCAATAATTGAACAGGTATTAAAAACAACCGTAACTTTTTCGAAGGCAGAACAGATGTTTTTTAAGACAGTTTTTTCCGTCTTCGTAAGATACCAGCTTCCTTCTACTGCCTCCAGGTCTTTGTCTTCTCCGGCATTACGTCCGATTACAAAAACTGCATGATCAGAAATCCTGGCAGCATCTTCTGCAAGTTCAGGAGAAACATCCATTTCTTTCTGACTCCAAGGTTCTGCAGCCCACACATCATTTCCGTTATCAAAAGGATTATCTAAAAGCCAGTTTTCATAAACTTTCTTTAAGGAACGGTTTACCTTTAAAAGACCTTTATCTTCCAGGGCACATAATTCATCAATAAGATTTGTTGTATAAGATGCGTGAACAGAACCACCGGAGCCCATTCCGCTTTTATAAAAATCCTTCTGGCAGCGGCCAAAAACAGACACAGTATCCTTTCTGCTGAACGGAAGAACCCCGTCATTTTTTAAAAGTACAATTCCTTCGCAGGCAGCCTGACATATAGCTTCAGAAAAAGTCATTATGCTTCTCCGTATTATAGAAATTTTAAACGATCCCTTTAAATATACACTACCTTATAAAAATAACAAGAAAAATCGTTTCGCACATCAGGCCTTACTCATGAAAAAATCTTCTTGACAAAATGACAATATTTGTCATAATAAAATATATCATTAACTGAAATTAGTGAGGAATATTATGGCAAAGTATGCTTTCTTGTTCCCGGGACAGGGAGCTCAGGCTCCGGGAATGGTAAAGGATGTTGCAGAAAGTTCTGCATCAGCAAAAAAAGTAATTGATGATGTTTCTTCAATCATAAATTTAGACATGGCAAAGCTCCTCTGGGAAAGTGACGCCGACAGCTTAAGCCGCTCAGACAACAGCCAGATTGCAATAACAACGGCATCTCTTGCAATCATGGCAGCCCTTAAGGACAAAGGCATTGAACCTTCTGCTGCAATGGGCTTTTCCCTCGGAGAATTCCCTGCCCTTTATGCAGCCGGCGTTCTTTCTTTTGAAGATGTAATTAAAGTTGTACGCCAGCGCGGACTTATCATGCAGAAGGTGTGCGAAGAAATTGCAGCAGCAAATGCAGGCAATGCACCGGGAATGACTGCAGTACTCGGACTTCCGCCTGCAAAAGTTGTAGAAATTGCAAACGGAATAAAAGATGCCTACGCTGCAAACATGAACAGCGAAAAACAGACGGTTGTTTCGGGAACGGCAGAAGCCCTTACCCTTGTAGAAAAAGCAGCTACCGAAGCAGGAGCCCGCCGCGCCGTACGCCTTAAGGTTGCAGGACCTTTCCATTCACCGCTTATGCAGAAGGCTGCAGATGAATTCCAGTCTGTTCTTGATGAAGTTGAATTCAAGGATCCGAAGATTCACCTTTTCTCGAATGTTACAGGAAGCGAAGTAAAAAAAGGAAGCGATGCAAAGGGTGCAGCAGTTCTTCATCTTATACGTCCGGTTCTCTGGACTACGGAAGAAAGTGTACTTGCTGATATCATCAATGCTGAAGGCGGAACTTCTGAATGGAAGATTTATGAACCGGGTCCGGGAAAAGTTCTTACGGGTCTCTGGAGTCAGACAGAATTCGGTGCTACCCTTCCTGCAGTTCCGGTTAATTCAACAAAAAGTTTTGCTGAATTATAAACTGCATCACAAAATCATTTTTTAACAGGAGAAAAATATGCTGCTTCAAAATAAAAAAGCACTTGTAACAGGAAGTTCACGCGGAATCGGACGCGGTATTGTAGAAAAATATTTAAGCGAAGGTGCAGAAGTATGGGGCCTCTGTACAAAACCAAGTGCAGCAAAAGCTGATCTCGAAAAATTTGCAGCTGATCACAATACGGCTTTTCATGAAATTTACGCTGATGCAGGAAACGCAGAACAGCTTACAGAAACAGTAAAAGCTGCCCTTACAGAAGCAGGCGGTTTTGATGTTCTTGTAAACAACGCAGGCATTACCCGCGACGGTCTTTCATTCAGAATGAAAAAGGAAGACTGGGATGATGTTCTCCGCATCAACCTTACAAGCGCATTCATCGTGTGCCAGATTGTTTCCAATGACATGATCAGAAAGCGCACCGGTTCAATCATCAACATGTCATCAATTGTCGGAATTCACGGAAACGGCGGTCAGGTAAACTATGCAGCTTCTAAGGGCGGACTCATAGCTTATACAAAATCCCTCGCTGCAGAAGTCGGAAGCCGCGGAGTACGTGTTAACGCAATTGCACCGGGCTTTATTGCAACAGACATGACCGGAGCACTTAAAGAAGAGCTTCAGAAAATCATGATAGACAAGACTTACCTTAAGCGAGCAGGAACACCGGAAGATATTGCAAACACAGCCCTCTACCTTGCAAGCGATTTAAGCAGCTACGTTACTGCACAGGTTATCGGAGTTGACGGAGGAATGGGAGCTTAAGTTCAGAATACTGAATTAAACCCTTGCTTCTATTCCGTCAAGAATACCTTCGAAGTTTGTGTTCTTTAATTTAAACAAAAGGTTTCCTTCTGCATCAGAATAAATTTCTATGCCGGAGGAAACCCACTTTCCTTCCTGATTTTTTACTTCAAATGAATCACCGAAAGCAAGCTGAGTTACCGGAACTCCGTCATTTGTAATCCAGAAACTTCCTGAATTAATGTCAAACGTAAGCACGCCTTCAAATTTATACTCTGCCATAAAACACTCCTGTCTTTAAAATTACTGATACTGCAAAAAGAGCTGCCGAAATAATCACTAAAACTGCAAAGGGCACAAAGGGAACCTGTTTATTTTTAGAAGCCGGAACCTTCAGTTCTTCTGCAGAAAGCACCTTCTTTATGCGTTCAATTATACTACCCTTCATCTGCGAAAAAGAAAAGCGCACCGCAGAAAAATACGAAAGCGAAAGGGAAAAGAATGACGGACCTTCAAAAGAAAGACAGGAAAGGCTCTGCGAAAGGGAAGCTGCAGCCGAAAGTTTTAGCGCCTTGGAAAAGGAAGTAAGAAGGGCTCCCTGTGTAATCGAAAGCTTTCCGAGAGCAAAGAGAACTTTTCCGGACGGAACAAAAACAGAAGATGCTGCTATAAAAATCCAGAGCGAAATGTGCGGAATAAAAAAAATCTTTCTTCCCGAAATTTTCTGAAGCACAAGCGCACATATAAACCAGACAAAAAGAATGCAGGGATTATCGCTCATAAAAGCAAGTATTATCGAAAGCAGAACGGAACAGACACAGAAAACTTTTTTTCCGGAGGAGCCGTTATTTTCATAAGAAGAAGTTTCTTTTACAAGAACAGGGGCATCCGTGCTTATCATAAAAAAACGTGTGAGAAATGCCGTAAGAAGTCCTGCAAAAACAGAAAAGAGAATTATTATTCCGGTAAGCGGAAGCACAGATTTCCCAAGATAAAGCACACTTAAAACAGACTGAACGACCGCACTCGAAAAAGAACCTGCTAAAGAAATTCCGTAAAGCTAAAATATTTTTTCTTTAAATTTTAAATTAACTCTGTAAAGAAAAAACATTACTAAACCGGAAACAACCGACTGCGAAAAAGAAAGTATAAAGAAGGGAGAAAAAAGAATTCCCTGCATGAAACTTCCTGCAACAGACTTAAACACAAGAAGCATAAAAAGAGATTTAAAATCACTTCCCAGGGCAAGCAGCACTGCTATATTAGAAAAGCCGGGCTTAAGAAAAGGAAGCACCCGCGGAAAAAACATTTCTGCATACGAAAAAAGAAGGCTTAAAGCGCAGAGATACGCCGTGTAATTTTTACTGCGCAACTGCATCAAAAGCCTCCGCTTCGTCTTCGACAGTAATTATTACCTCATTCGGAAGACAGACTATGGGATTTGAAAATCCGGCTGCAACACATATTTTATTGGGACAGGCAGATTCCGTAATGTGAACCTTATTATCCCTGATTTCAAAAATAGTTTTACCGAGCGCTCCTTCTACTTCATAAATGCCGTCTTCTTCAAGTGAATATTTGTAAACAGAACCTGCCGCTTCGACACGAACGACAGAACCTTTCTTAAAAAAAGTGAATGCAGTTACAAAAATTCCTGTAAGAGAAAAAAGCAGAATTAAAACGGCATCAAAAAAAGTAAAGCGCTTCATAGGCTAGTCTTTATAATCATCAACGTCAAAGCGCCTGTCCCTAAAATAAAAGTGCCTGTCTTCTTCCGTAATCTTTCGTATTACCCTGCATGGATTTCCCACGGCAATTACGTCAGAAGGAATGTCTTTTGTAACTACGCTGCCGGCTCCGATTACGGCATTATCCCCGACCGTGACTCCCGGCATGATTACAGCGTTTCCTCCGATCCAGACATTATTTCCGATCGTAACGTCGATTCCGTATTCATAACCGGAGTTGCGCGAATCAGGATGAACGGGATGACCTGCCGTATAAATTGCAACATTCGGTGCAATCTGTGCATTATTGCCGATTTTTACTTTTGCAACATCAAGAACAAGAAAATTGTAATTTGCAAAAAAGTTCTCACCTACTTCTATATTATAGCCGTAATCGCAGTGAAAAGGCGGCATGATTTTTATTTCGTTTCCGCATGAACCGAGTATATTTTTTAAGAGATCAGTACGCTCATTCCATCGTTCAGGAGGGAGATTATTGTATTCATAAATCTTTTTTTCATTTTCATGGCGTTCTTCCGAAAGTCCGTCAAGCCATGCTTTGTACGGAAGGTTTGCAAGCATTCTTTCTTTCTGATTCATAATGTCTCCTTTTTATAAAACCCTTACGTCATTTTAACAAATGAATGACAAGCTCCTCAAGTCCCGCCGTCAATCTGTCTTTTCCTGCCTTGAATCATAAAAAATACATTTTTTTTACCGGAAGACTGTTTTTTTTATAAATTTTGTATATCATTGAATGTATGAGAAAAATTATTACGCACACAACCTCACTGGTACTTCATTTTGTTTTTGCAGGCCTGTTTTTCCTGACTTCCTGCGATAATTTTCTTGACGGGGGCAATTTAAAAGAACTGCTCGAAAAAGACATAGCCTATGCGGAATCACCGTTTTACGAAATTCATCTTGAATGCGATGACAATGCCGGAACCTTTACGGGAAGCACAAACTTAAAACAGAAAGTTACCGATATATTTTCGGTAGAATTTAAGATTAAATCCGGCTACAGATTTTCTCACTGGGAAGCATATTCTAAAAAAACGGAC
Source organism: Treponema sp. (assembly GCA_017614655.1). Taxonomy (GTDB): domain Bacteria; phylum Spirochaetota; class Spirochaetia; order Treponematales; family Treponemataceae; genus Treponema_D. The sequence continues at coordinate 14,790 of JAGABO010000059.1, forward strand.
AATTCAATTAAAAAACTTGATCCCGATTACATCGAATTCATTTCATTCAACACGGAAAGCACAGACGGACTTTATAAGACAGATGTAAGATTTATAAAAGAAGCTGCAGACATCACGATCAGGCCTGTCTGCCTGCTTATTCCCGAAATACAGGATTTTTATCCGCCGTACAATCCTTCCGGATACGAACAGAACTCGGCAATAAAAATTACATTCAACAAACCGATGGACGCAGAAACTTTTGCGGATTATTCATGCATTTCAATTTACACGGAATCAGGTTCTCTTTCCGAATATTTTGAAAATCCGCATTTTAACGAAGACAAAACAGTCTTAACCGTCATGCCGAAAGAAAGCATGAACATCCTTACGCCGGATTCCGGAGATAAACTTGACGTTTCCGTTTACATTGATTTTACCGACATAAAGGATGCAGACGGACTTCCGCTTTCAAAAGTTTCGCCGTTTACATACAGAATCAATGACGGCCTTCTTGAACACCAGAAAGTAAGGCTTACGGAAGACACTACTGAAGGAACAGGCGTATTTGTCGGATTCGGCGAAAAAGAATGTACGACAGGCTATTCAATCGAAGTTCAGTTTACGGTAAACAAATCAGAATATCGTTTTGAAGGACTTGAGGCAGTAAACTCCAACAACGAAAAAATTGAAAACGCTGTCTGGTTTGAACAGATTTCGGAAGATGAAGAATCCGGAACTTACAGATATAAAATCTATGTTAATGAAACCGTTAAAGATATAAAGATACGTCCTGTCTGTACACTCCTTACTTCCATAAACGTTACGATTACAGGTTCCAACGGAAAGTTTTCTCCTGCAAAAGGCGAAAAGAAATGCACGATGACTCACACCTATCCGCTTTCATTTGAACCAGACTCTGACTACGAATTTATAAGATGGGAAATATACAATAAAAAAACAAATACTCCGATAGAAAACAGCCTGTACATAAACATCGCAGATCCGTCTCTCGAAGAAACTTCCTACAGTTTAAAAAAAGCGCCGGAAGATTCATCAATGGAAATTGCAGTCCGTCCGGTAATTGCAGAACGCCCGCAGATTATTTCATACTCACCGATGACTTCAGGGGTATTCAAGGATTCGGCAATTCAGATTGTGTTTGACCGCAGCATGGCACCGTCATCAATTTACTACACGTTGTCTGAGTTAAACGAAATATTCGGTCATGATCTCTCTGATGCAGAAGAGGCGGCTAATGAACCATATAAAGAAATCATAGACGATACTGTCGTTTATTATGGCTACGTAAAAGACGGAGAAGTTTTCTTTAAGAATATAAGCATAATAAACAACATCACTAAGAAAAACCTCAACAGTTGTTTTACGCATCCTGTCTTTAATAATTCAAGTTCAATTG
>JAGABO010000060.1 GCA_017614655.1 Treponema sp.
TCTCCAAAACAGGTTCCTACTTCGCGGGCAGCAAGCAGCATTGAATCATCAAGCGGAATGTTTTTAACTTTTCCTGCAATATCCTCAAGAGGAACTCCGACAATCTTTCCGTTCTGAACTGCAACAAGCTTTCCGAATTCACCGCGGGCAAGGAAATGAGCAGCAGCTGTTCCGCACTGAGTTGCAAGAATTCTGTCATAAGGAGAAGGAGTTCCGCCGCGCTGAAGATAACCGAGCACTGTAACACGGCTTTCGAGTTTTGTTGCTTCTTCCAGTTCATGTGCAACGCGGTATGCAATTGAATAAGGCATGGCAGCCCTTGCTTTCTTAAATGCCTTCTTATCCAGAAGTGCTTCGTCTTTTGATTTTGCACCTTCAGCAACAACTACAATAGAAAAACTTCTTCCGGCTTTTTTCCTTTCAAGAATTTTTTCTGCAACAATGTTTATATCATAAGGAATTTCCGGAATAAGGATTACGTCTCCACCTCCTGCAATTCCAGAATAAAGTCCGAGCCAGCCCGCCTTATGTCCCATCACTTCTACAACCATGATTCGTGAATGAGAATGTGCGGTTGTATGAATTCTGTCGATGGCATCTGTTGCAACATCAAGTGCCGTATGAAATCCGAAAGTCATGTCTGTACACACAATGTCGTTGTCGATGGTTTTTGGAAGACCTACTACATTAAGTCCCGCCCGCTGAAGAAGTGAGGCTGTTGTATTGGTTCCGTTTCCGCCGAGACACACAAGTGCATCCAGATTGAACTTTTCGTAATTAGCCTTGATTTTATCTATCGGAAAAAGTCCGTTTTCGTCCGGTTCAGGATTTTTAAAAGGTTTTTCGCGGCTTGTTCCAAGAATGGTTCCTCCGACCGTAAGAAGTCCGGCAAGAGATTCTGTATCAAGCGGTGTCATATCTCCGTTAATAAGTCCGCGGTATCCGTTGTGAATTGCAACGGCCTTCATTCCAAAACGGAGGCTTGCCGTTCGGCAGACAGCACGAATTGCAGCGTTAAGCCCGGGAGCGTCTCCTCCGCTTGTTAAGATTCCGAAAGTTTTAACCTTAGAATTTTCCATGCTTATATTATAGCATTTAAATGAGGTTTAGTCATAAGAAAAAAATTACAGATTAATTTCGCCGACTACAGTTTCATCGGAAGAGTAGCTTTTACGCGGAGTCCAGGCAGGTTCTTTTTCTTTAGGCTGACTGTTTTTTGCAGCACGCTTTTTTGGACTTACCAGATATCCGAAAAGACTTCCGACAACTCCGGCAATTAAATCAATACAGACAGGAACTGCGTTTATGATTTCGTGTGATGATTCAAAATGAACAAAAAACTCGTAACCCGTAAACAGCAGAAAAATGAATATGGAAGAAAGCGGAAAAATTTTTTTTGTAAAGGCAGTTATGAGCGAAAGAAAAATCATCATGTAAACAAGGGCTTCCTGACCGGTAACCGCACAGGGCCCCATGCAGGCAGTGAGGACTCCGCTTACGACACAGGAAGTCGTCATCATTACCGTAAGGATTACAGAACCGTAGCGTTCTTCGAGCACCGGACCGAAAACAAGTATAAGACCGGTATTAAGAAAAAACGGAAGCCACGAAGCAGAACCAAAAACATGAAGGATAAGCCGGGCATAATCAAGAGGAGATGCAAAATCAAAAGCAGGAACCCCTGCTCCGGTCGAAGAAGCACGGCAGGTAAAATAAGACAGGATAATTTTATCCTTGAACACAAAAGTATCCAGAAGAAAAACAAGCGCACACAAAAAAGTAAACGCAAGCGTTACCGGAGAATCAAAAGTAAAACGTATCCTGCTTTTTTTTGCCATAACTTAGATTCTGTGCATCTCGCTGAAAACTTTTTCGTTAAGGACATTAACATTTACGCCAAGCTTTTCTGCTTCTTCTGCAAGAGCCTTGCGTGCAGCGTCGATATCGATGTCAGCATTTTCAAAATCAGACAGCATCATCATGACAAAGTTTCCGCTCAGAATTGTCTGGCTGATGTCTACGATGTTGATTGAATGTTTTGCCAAAAATGCGGAAACCTTAGCAATGATGCCCACCTTGTCTCCGCCAACAACAGTAATTATTGCTCTCATAATAAATGCATTATAAAACTTTTAGACAAGGTGTTCAATATAACTCTAAAACTGCAGCAGGCTTCTTATGCTGATTATTCTTCTTCGTAGCTTAGTATGTTAAGGATAAAATAACAGTATCCGTCATCACCGGAACTGTCATCTGTCCGTTCAATCTCAAAATACGAAGGATACTTTAAGCCGCGTATTTCTGAATACCTTACATAAAAATCATAACGTTCATCCCCGCTGCAGGAATCAGTTTTGTTTCTGTACGTACTTTCTATATAATCATAGACGTCTTTAATACAGAAAAAAAGATATCCATTATTACGTAAATTTTCTTCACGGGCAGGATCCGGCTCTTCGGTCTGCTCCGGCATCAACTGCTTTTCTGAACCTGTACATTTAACACTTATCTTCCCGCACGGTCCGGCCGGATTACAGGGCATATACGTCATGGAAGAGGAAACAGGTTCCGTCCATGCCTCCATATTTTTTACGAATTCATCGTAATCGCGGAAATAAACTCCTGAATCAATTTCTGAACAGGATGCAAAAATAAAACATAGTGATAATAAA
>JAGABO010000061.1 GCA_017614655.1 Treponema sp.
CGATAATTAAATCAGAGGTATTTCTTTTATGGTTAGAAGTTTATGGAATGCTGCAACCGGCATGAACGGTCAGCAGATGAACATCGACACGATTTCAAACAATCTTTCAAACGTAAACACAGTAGGCTTTAAGCAGCACCGTGCAGAGTTTGAAGATCTTATGTATCAGGATGTAATTCATGCAGGAACACCTGCAACCGAAGACACAGTAACTCCCGTTCCGCTTCAGATGGGAAGCGGTGTAAAAGTCGGAGCAACCCAGCGAATCATGACTCAGGGTTCACTTCAGGCTACCGGAGTTGATACAGACATTGCAATCGTAGGTGACGGTTTTTTCCGCGTCCAGCAGTATGACGGCAGCTGGGCTTATACCCGCGACGGTACATTTAAAGTTGATTCAACCGGTCAGCTTGTAACGGCAAACGGCCTTCGCGTAATTCCGGAAATCATTCTTCCTGAAGGCTTCCAGCTTGAAACCTTAACTGTAAGTGATACAGGCCGTGTAAACGTAAAAGTAAACGGCAATACAGAACCTGTAGAAGTCGGACAGATTGAACTTTACCGCTTCCCGAATGCAGTAGGACTTGAAAACACCGGAGACAACCTTTACAAGGTAACAAATGCCTCAGGCGATCCGATAGCAGCCCGCCCTGGTTTTGAAGGAATGGGAATCGTAAAGCACAAGTTTACCGAAATGAGCAACGTAAGCGTTGTAAACGAAATGGTTCAGATGATTGTAGCCCAGAGAGCCTACGAGTTTAATTCAAAGGCAATCCAGACAAGCGATACAATGCTTCAGACAGCGGCAAACCTTAAAAGATAGTCAATAAAGACGCATAGATAAGATATTTTATTAAAAATAAACAAGGCCGGAACAGAAATATTGAGTCAAAAAAAAATCTGCACAAGCGAAGCGCGGAAGCCTTTTTTTGAGGCAATATTTCTGTGGAAGGCCTTGTTTATTTTTAATGAGGTAGTTTTTACTGTTGTATAAAAAGTTGTCAAAGTGTAAAATATCCGCATGAATTTAAGCGGTGTTTTCCCAAAAGATATATCTGGTATTCATTTTCATTTTGTTGGTATTAAAGGTACCGGAATGGCTGCCCTTGTAGAAATTCTTCATGCGCGTGGGGCTGTTATTACCGGAAGTGATGTAGAAGAAAGATTCTACACGGACGAAATCTTAGAAAAGCTTGGAATAAAAGCCCTTCCTTTTTCTGAAGCCAACATTACGGATTCCGTTCAGTTTGTAATTTATTCAAGCGCATATAATTCAAAAACAAACCCGGATCTTGCTGCGGCAGAAAAAAAAGGTCTTCCACTGTTCCTTTACAGCGAGGCTTTAGGCGAAGTAAGCCGTCTTGCTTATTCCTGCGGAATCTGTGGTGTTCACGGAAAGACAACAACTACAGGCCTTACAGGAACAATCTTAAAGGAACTTCCTCTTTCTTCACAGGTGCTTGCAGGAAGTATAATTACATCTTTCGGTTCTTCCTGCGTAATGAACTCTCCTTCAATAAAAGCAGGAACTCTTCCTGATTTTTTTGCAGCCGAAACCTGTGAATATCAGAAGCACTTCATGAGTTTTTCTCCGAAGAAAATCATTTTAACTTCTGTAGAAAGTGACCATCAGGATTTTTATCCGACTTACAACGATATCCTTTTAGCCTTTGTTGACTACATCTGTCTTTTACCGGAAGGCGGAACCTTAATTTACTGCGCCGATGATAAAGGTGCCTGTGAAGCAAAAGAGCTTTCCGAAAAAAAGCGGCCGGACATTAAATTCATTCCGTACGGCGTAAAGGCGGAAGGCGATTATCATCTTACACTTAAAGACGTAAAAGCCGGTGAACAGAATTTTTCACTTGAACTTACAGGAGACCTTTCTCTCCGTGTTCCGGGAGAACATAATGTCCGTAATGCAGCGGCCGCTTGTGCCTTATGTATTGAGCTGTTAAAAGAAAAGGGACTTTCGTATAAAGATTATCTTCCGTCAATTAAAAAAGCACTCCTTAACTTTTCCGGCGGAAAAAGAAGAAGTGAAGTAATTGCAAAAACAAAAACACCTTCCGGCGAGGACGTTATCTTTATTGACGACTATGCACATCATCCTACTGCAATAAAAACAACGCTTAAGGGCTACAGGGACTTTTACAGCGGACACAAAATCATTGTTGATTTTATGAGCCATACTTATACGCGTACTGCAGCACTTCTTAAAGAATTTGCCTCATCCTTTGAATCGGCAGACTGTGTTATCATAAATAAGATTTACGGAAGTGCCCGCGAAACTTATGACGGAAAAAGCGTTACAGGGGAAATTCTTTCAAAGGAAGTTCAGAAGTTTCATTCAAGTGTAATCTATGCCGGTGAATTTGATAAAGCTGCAGAAGAAGGACTTAAGCTTCTTTCAGAAAAAAGCGGCTTTCCTGACGGTTATCTTTTTGTTACGATGGGAGCAGGCGATAACTGGAAAGTCGGCAAACTGATTTTAGAAAAACTTAACAAATCAGAAAGAGGCGCACAATGAACAGCATGACAGGCTATGGCTTTAAGGAAACAATCGTTGACGGAACTCAGATAAGCGTAGAAATAAAGAGCGTAAACAGCCGCTTTCTTGATCTTGCAGTAAATATGCCGCCCTTTTTAAATCCTCTTGAAAAAAAAATAAGGGCGCTTGTTTCAGAAAAAGTTCTCCGCGGAAAAGTTGACGTTAACATCCGCATAAAAGACCTTTCTTCAAATGCAAAAGTAATTCCTGATTTTAATGCCGCACGCATGTATTACAACGCATTTTCTGGAATTGCATCTGCCCTGGAACTTAAAAAAGATGATATTCCGCTTTCCCTTATAGTAAATCAGGACGGTGTTCTTACGGTAACTCATGAATATGATGCTGATTCTTACTGGGAAAAAATCAGTGCAACTTTTGATGAAGTTCTTTCTTCATTCTGTGATGACAGAAAGCGTGAAGGCGAAAACTTAAGGAAAGACCTTCTTTTAAAAATTGCAGAACTTAAGGAATGTGCAGATTTCTTTAAGAAAATGCAGCCCGAAATGGAAAAGAAGTTTAAGGAAACTGTAACCCAGAAGTTTAAGGAAATAACCGGCGAGTATGCAGACGAAAACCGTATAATGCAGGAAGTTGCCGCAATGGTCGTAAAGTACACCATTAACGAAGAAATCGTCCGGCTTTTTTCTCATTTGGAAAGCCTTGAAGCAGAAATAAAAGGCGAGGGTGCTCCGGGAAAACGCCTTGACTTTATCTGTCAGGAAGCAAACCGCGAAATCAACACAATCGGAAGCAAAAACCAGAGCGTAGAAATCGGAAAGGCAGTTATCAGGGCTAAAGACGCCCTTGAAAATATCCGTGAACAGAGCAAAAACGTCGAGTAGTGAGCCGCGAAAGCGGCGAACGCCGGAATAAAAAGGCGGTTTGAGCGAAGCGAAAGAAGCCTTTTTATGGAGACTGAAAGCGAAAGCGACAGGAACGCGAGGCTGACCACAAAAGCGTTGCAAAATTGCGTATCATAAGGAGAATATTATGGCAGACTACAGAATTAAATCAGAACTTCGGGTTGCAATCAGCGGAAAGTCGGGCTGTGGAAATACTACGGTTTCGACACTTCTTTCACAAAAGCTCGGTGTAACTTTAATCAACTATACCTTCCGTCAGCTGGCTCAGGAAAAGGGAATGACCCTTCCGGAAGTAATTGAAGCGGCAAAAACTGACGACAGCTATGACATTTATGTAGATAAGCATCAGGTTGAACTTGCACTTAAGGAAAACTGCGTCCTTGGAAGCCGTCTTGCCGTCTGGATGCTTAAAGAGGCAGATTTAAAGGTTTATCTTCTTGCAACCGACGAAACACGTGCAAATCGTATCCTTAACCGGGAAGGCGGCGATCTTGAAGAAATAAAAGCCTTTACTGCAATGAGGGACAGCGAAGATACAAAGCGCTATAAAAAAATCTACAACATCGACAATACCGATTACTCTTCCGTTGATCTTGTAATCGATACCGGCGATAAAAATCCAGAACAGATTGTTCAGCTTATTATTGATGAACTTTTAAAGCGGGGACTTATTGAAAAATAAAAGCTTCATCTGATAAAAAAAAGCAGCCTTTAGAAGTGAACTTTACTTAGTTACTTCAAAAAGCTGCTTTTTTATTTTCCTGCTTTACAGGCGATTTTTCCAGCTCTTAGTACTTTTTGTCTGCGTAGCCGATCCAGCCTTCGTTTTCGATAAGGGCCTTTTCAAAACCTTCAAGCTTGAACGGGTAACTTGTAGAAAGGCTTCCTGCAATGAGTTTTACCTTCCAGGTTCCGTCATCCTTCTGTTCAATCTTGCATTCAGTTTCCTTGTCTGCAAATGTACGGAACATGTCATCAATGTCTTTTTTGCTCATATCAAGGGCAAGAAGACCGCAGTTGTACATGTTCTGGCGGAAAATACGGGCAAAGTTAACGGCAATTACAACGTAGATTCCGTTTACTTCGAGAGCCCACGGTGCATGCTCGCGTGAAGAGCCGCAGCCAAAGTTTTCACGGGTAATGATAACTTTCTTTCCCGTAATATCAGTCTTGGGGTTGAATCCTTCCATCTTGAGGTCTTCAAGAAGATAAGGCTTTAATGCCTGCTTTGTATTTTCCGTAAGATACTTTGCAGGAATAATTTCATCAGTGTTAATGTCCGAGCGGTCCAGAAAAAGAACCTGTCCTCCAAACTGTTTCATGTTTTTCCCCTTAGAAAAAGTGCTTCATGCAGAAACGAAAGTAACGCCTCTTTTTATCATAGCACAGTTTCTGTAAAAATCAAACTTTTGTTTTGTGTCTCTAAAAAACTAAATTTCCAGAGCTAACGGTAATTCAACCTTTGTAGAATTCTGAATTTACGATTGTTCCTGCAATTGCAGTAGCAGCTGCAGAAGCCGGGCTCATAAGGTGAACCATGCCGCCTTTACCCATGCGTCCGTTAAAGTTACGGTTGGTTGTAGAAGCACATACTTCGCCTTCTGCAAGAACGCCGTTACTCATACCAAGACATGCACCGCAGGTCGGGTTTGTAACACAGAAGCCTGCATCCATAAAAATACCGATTATTCCTTCGTCAAGGGCATCCTTGTAAATCTTTGGAGTAGCCGGGCTTACAATTCCGCGTACACCGGGGGCAATATGCTTTCCCTTAAGGATAGAAGCTGCAACGCGAAGGTCAGAAAGACGTCCGTTTGTACAGCTTCCGATATAAACCTGATCAACCTTTGTTCCCTTCATTTCTGAAATCTTTTTAATCTGATCCGGCTTGTATTCAACTGTACATACCGGTTCAAGTGAAGAAAGATCGTATTCAAGAACTTTTTCGTATTCAGCATCAGCATCATCAATCCACTTTGAATATTCCTTAAGTGCATCTTCCTTAGAAGCAAACTCGTCCTTAATGAACGGCCACAGGTATTCAACTGTTGTCATGTCAGGGAAACAGATGCCGCTTGTAGCACCGGCTTCTACTGCCATGTTGCAGATTGTCATGCGTTCTTCCATGCTCATTGCATCTAC
>JAGABO010000062.1 GCA_017614655.1 Treponema sp.
AAAAGGTGTAAAATTTAATCATGATTTCTGGTTAATCATTCCGGTTAAAATAAATGGTAAAACATATAATGCAATGCTTGATACCGGGTGTTATGATTCTATTACTTATTTAGATTTGTGGGATGGTAAAGAGATAGAAAAATATGAACAGACATCTGGAACTTGGGAAGGTAATTCTAAATTTCAGCTTTCTTCAAAAAATGTAAAAGACATTATTATCGGTGACACGGTAATAGAAAAACTTACTTTTGACCGCATACACGAAACTGAATCAGATATTTTTAACAGCATAAAAGAATCCGGACTGGTAGATATTATTCTTGGAAGTGAATTCTTTCTTAGGACAAAAGTTACTGTAGATACTAAAAATGAGATGTGTTATGTAGTGTCGTATTAAAAGTATAAGAGTTATACTTAAAATTTAATATGAATACCTTTTATATCTTATGTAAAGCTTAATACCTCTAATACACCTGAATACTTCCATCCGGGTGGGTGAAGGTGTTTACTTTTTTGCCATAGATTTTTTCGAGGATGTCCGCTGTCATGATTTCGGCGGCTGTTCCGCAGAGGAGTTTTCTGTCTTCGGTAAGGACTGCAAGCTTATCGCAGAAGCGAGAGGCTGTGTTTATATTGTGTATGCTGATTAAGATGCCGCGGTTTTCGTCTACGGCGATGTTTTTTAACAGCGTGATGAATTCATCTTCGTAGGAAAAATCCAGGCTTGCAAGCGGTTCATCAAGAAGAAGAAATCTTGATTCCTGAACAAGGCTTCGGGCAATGCGCACCTTCTGAAATTCTCCGCCGCTTAATTCATGAACATGTGCATTTCTTAAATTTGCAATGTTAAGTTTTTTTAGAATTTCTTCTGTTTTATCTTTATCGGTTTTTACATACATGCCGGTGGAATTTGTATGACAGAAGCGTCCCTGCAGTACAAAATCAGAAACCGTGTAATTCCAGGCAGAAAAGCCGTTCTGGGGAAGAAAAGAAACAAGCCTTGCATTTTCCTTATAATCTCGGACTGTGGTTTTTACTACAGAGCCGTTTTTCTCTATGCGCAGGCTTTCATCCGGAACATTTGCAAGTATCTTCATAAGGGAAGTTTTTCCGGCCCCGTTTTTTCCGATAAGGCACACGAACTCTCCACAGTTAAGAGTAAAATCAACGTTATCAAGGATCTGGCGTTCGCCGTAGAAAGCGCTGGTGTTACTTAAAGTAAGACTATAAGGAGCCATGTTTTCCTCCTGCAAGAAGGGAAATAAAGAAGGGAACTCCAAGAATTGCCGTGATTGTTCCAACGGGAAGCTCTGCCGGTGCTATTACCAGGCGGCCGAGGATGTCAGAGAAGCATAACAGAACTGCACCCGTAAAAAGGCTTGTAAACCATAAAGTACGGCTTTTTACTCCAAAGATTTTTCTTGCAATATGGGGACAGATTATTCCTATAAAACCGATTGTTCCGCCGGCACAGACAGCAGCGGCCGTCCCGAGGCTTCCTGCAATTATTACCTGAGTACGCAGCTTTTTAACGTCAACTCCGAGGGAATAGGCCGTTTCTTCTCCGCAGGCAAGTAAATCAAGCTTATGGGTACAGTTATGAAGCATAATCTGAGCAACTGTACCCAAAACTGTAACCAGAATCACTTCGTTCCAGCCCTTGCCGTTAAAGCTTCCAAGCATCCACAGGTACATGGTTCCGATGTCATTACTGTGTGCACTGAGCAGAATTGACGTAACTGCTGAATAAAGCGTTCCAAGACAGCTTCCGCACAGAAGGAGCGAAACTGTACTCATGCGACTTATAGCCGCACTTAAAGTCGTAACAATAAAACCTGCAAAAAGCGCGCCTAAAACTGCACCAATGGTTACAGTTACAACTGTACCCATAGGAACGAGTTTTGATATGAAAGGAAAGGTTGCACTGTAAAAGATAACTGCAAAAAGCGTTGCCCCCGAACTAAGCCCCATAATGCCGGGATCAGCAAGCGGGTTTCTGAAATACTGCTGGAAAACTGAACCGCAGGAAGCAAGCAGGGCGCCGGCCTCTATACAGAGAATTGTACGCGGAAGCCTTATGTTAAAGAAAATTGTACTGGAAAAACTTTCTTTATTAAAAAGAATATCGTGAAGCGAAAGCCGCTGTGTTCCGAACACAAACGAACAGATTACAGCGGCTGCAAGAAAGAGAAAAAGAAATGCGGTTTTTAAGCGCGGGTTTTTCACTTTTTAAGAAGGGCTGCAAACGGATTGTAAGAATATCCGTCATCATCATCCTTGTGAGAAGAAAGATATTCGTTTGCGTTGTCCTGCTCTTCGTTGGAAACAACCGGCGAAAGCGAAACACGTTTCTGTTCAGTATCAACAGAATCAACTGTAACGGAAAGTTTGTCGCCAGGCTTGTAAACCTTCTTTAAGTTAGTATTGCGTTCAACCGGAAGCTTGGAAATATGAACAAGACCGTCAACAGCAGGTGCAAGACTGATGAACAGGCCGAAATCAGCAACGCGGCTTACAACGCCTTCTATCTGAGTACCGGCCGGGAACTTTTCCTTAATGCCGTCCCATGGATCTGATTCAAGTTCCTTCATGCTAAGGCTTACTCTTTCGTGTGCCCAGTCTGCCTTGATAATCTTAGCTTTGATTTCCTGACCAACCTTAAGCACGGAATTCACATCATCAACACGGACATGAGAAATTTCACTTACCGGAAGAAGAGCCTGGAAACCGTTCAGATCAATAAAGGCACCGTAGCTTTCGATAGACTTTACTTTACCCGTAACGACTTCGCCAACCTGAAGCGACTGTGCAAGTTTTGTAAGCTCGGCATTTGCCTGCTCTTCAAGAATAACCCTGTTGGAAACGATTACATTGCGGCCTTCATTCTTGTACTCTGTAATCTTGAACACACGGTGACTTCCGATATATTCAGCAGGTTCCTTGCGCTGGCGGTAACCCATCTGTGAATACGGACAGAAAGCGCGGGTAGTGCCGACCATAACTTCAAAGCCGCCTTTGATTTCCTTTGTAACGTGACCTTCAACCGGAACACCGTTTTTGTAGGCATTTTCGAGAACGCCCTTGTCTGCATTCTGGCCCTTGAGCTTAGTAGTAAAGTGAAGTTCGTCGTGCTGGTTTCCGACAAAGTATACCTTTATTGAATCGCCCTCTTTTACAGAGACGTTTCCGTTTTCGTCTGCAAGTTCGGCCTTATCAAGGAAGCCTTCGCTTTTTAATCCGAGGTCAAGAAAGATTGTGTCGTTTGTAATGGCAACGATTTTTGTTTCGATCATTTCGCCGATTTCGTACTGATTTTTCATTTTATACTCCAAATTTTTATGCGCTCATTTTACAATCATGCAGGGCGTTTTGCAATGACTTCGCCCGGGAAAGCACTCTATAAACAATAAACGTGTTTACAGTAATCAAAAGAATCAATATAATTGAAAAATGTACCGCATTTACGTAGAAAGAAAGGTCGGATTCCAGAACGAAGCCAACAGAATCTTCTCTGAAATCACAGGATTCCTGGGCATTGCCGGAGTTACCGGCGTGCGTTATTTTAACCGCTATGACATCGAAAATGTTGCAGATGAAGTTGCAAAAGCCGCAGCATCGCGCATTTTTTCTGAACCCCAGAGCGACAGCGTTGTTTACGAAACACTCGATATTCCTTCGGGAACAACAGAAATAATCTGGGAATATCTGCCCGGTCAGTACGATCAGCGCGCCGACAGTGCAGAACAGTGTCTTACTCTTCTGCGCGAAGGAATGAAGTCTTCTACAAAAGTCGGAACTCTTCCTCCAAAAGTACGCTGTGCAAAAATCGTTTTCCTCGAAGGAAGCGTTTCTGCCTCTGATGTAGAAAAAATCCAGCACTATCTTATAAACCCGGTTGATTCGCGTCTTACTGACGACAAAAAGCCTGAAACCCTGGAAATGAAAGCCGTTAATCCTGCCGACATTCCGACTGTTTCGGGCTTTATTTCTTTAAATGATACAGACCTCGAAAAATACCGTAAGGAACTTTCGCTTGCAATGGATTTTGCGGACATCAAGTTCCTTCAGGATTACTTTAAGTCAATTAACCGTGATCCGACACTTACGGAAATCCGCGTTCTGGACACATACTGGAGTGACCACTGCCGCCACACGACATTCCTTACTCAGCTCGACAGCGTAAAGATTGAAGACGGAAAGTACGCCGGGCTTTTCAAAAAGTCGCTCGAAAATTATACGGCACTCCGCACGGATTTATATGCAGACCGCAAGGACAAGCCGGTTACACTTATGGACATGGCATGCATCGGTGCAAAGTATCTTCGCAAGCACGGAAAGCTCGACGACCTTGAAGTAAGTGCAGAAATTAACGCATGCTCTGTTTATATTGACGTTCATGTTACTGATGAATCCGGCAAGCCTTCAACAGAGCGCTGGCTCCTTCAGTTTAAGAATGAAACGCACAATCATCCTACAGAAATCGAACCGTTTGGTGGAGCCGCAACATGTATCGGAGGAGCAATCCGTGATCCGCTTTCGGGACGTTCGTGGGTTTATCAGGCACTGCGCGTAACGGGTGCAGGAGATCCTACAGTTCCGCTCAGCGAGACATTAAAAGGAAAGCTTCCTCAGATGAAGCTTACACGCGAGGCAGCACAGGGCTTCTCTTCTTACGGAAACCAGATCGGCCTTACTACGGGACAGGTTGCAGAAATCTATCATCCGGGCTTCCTTGCAAAGCGCATGGAACTTGGTGCAGTTATTGCAGCAGCTCCGTGTGATCAGGTTATGCGCGAAGAACCGGAAACAGGTGACGTCGTTATTCTTCTTGGCGGCGGTACGGGCCGTGACGGAATCGGAGGAGCAACAGGTTCTTCAAAAGTACACGACATTAAATCAGTTACGACAGCTGCTGCAGAAGTTCAGAAAGGAAACGCAGTAGAAGAGCGCAAGATTCAGCGCCTGTTCAGGAATAAAGACGTATGCCGCATGATCCGCCGTTCAAACGACTTTGGTGCAGGCGGAGTTTCTGTTGCAGTCGGCGAGCTTGCTCCGGGACTCGACATCAATCTTGATGCAGTTCCTAAAAAGTACGACGGCCTCGACGGAACAGAACTTGCAATTTCAGAAAGCCAGGAACGCATGGCAGTTGTCGTTCGCAAGGGTGACGTAGAAAAATTCATAAAGGCATGTAATGACGAAAACCTTAACGCAGTAGTTGTTGCTTCCGTTACGGACACAAACCGTCTTGTAATGAAGTGGCGCGGAAAAACTATTGTTGAACTTGACCGTGCCTTCCTTGATGCAGCCGGTGCAGTTCATCATGCAGAAGCTTTGATTGAATCGCCTGCAGCTCCGGAAAAATCACCGCTTGTAAACGCACTTGATTCAGTAAAGAAAATCCTTGATGAAGATAAAGATTCACCAGACTTAAAGGAAGCCTGGCTTAAGAACATGAGCGACCTTGCATGCTGTTCTCAGCGCGGACTCGGCGAACGCTTTGACGGTTCAATCGGCTCAAGTTCAGTACTCATGCCTTACGGCGGTAAGTATCAGGGAACACCAGAAGCCGGTATGGCAGCAAAGATTCCGGTTGTTTCTCCAAAAGAAACTTCAACGGTAAGCCTCATGACTTACGGATATGACCCGCGTGTTGCACAGTGGTCACCGTGGCATGGTGCTCAGACAGCTGTTCTTTCTTCACTTGCAAAGATTGTATGCCTTGGCGGAAAGAGCGAAAGTTCGCGCCTTACTTTCCAGGAATTCTTCGGACGTGCAGTAAGCGAAAAGACCTGGGGTTATCCGGCCGCTGCACTTCTCGGTTCAATTGATGCACAGATTGCAATGGGAACCGGTTCAATCGGCGGTAAGGATTCAATGTCGGGAACTTTTGAAGATTTGAATGTTCCGCACACACTTGTTTCATTTGCAGTTACGACTAATGACGTTAAGAACGTAACGAGCGGTTCTTTCAAAAAGGCAGGCTCAGGCGTTTATATCGTAACGGTTCCTTACAGCGACGTTCTTGCTCCAGACTGGGAAACTTTCAAGAAAAATGCTTCCCGCCTTTACGAGTTGAATTGCTCAGGAAAAATAAATGCAATGTATCCGGTTCAGGCCGGCGGTATTGCAGAAGCAGTTACAAAGATGTCTTTAGGAAACAGAATCGGCGTTCAGATTGATGAAGTGCCGCTCAGTGCAACTGCCCTTAACACAGGAAAGTCAGCAGGGGCAGAAGACCTGTTTACTCCGCTTTACGGTTCGATTATTGTCGAAACGGATGCAGACCTCGAAGCAGATTCTTCTTTTGCAGAAGGCACGGTTTCTAAAATCGGTGTTACTTTAAGCGATGCAAAAATTGTAATTGATGAAGTTGAAATTCCTCTTTGCGAAATTGAATCAGCATGGGAAGGAAAACTCAGCAAAGTGTTCCCGCCGGTAAGCGGTGCAAAAGAACAGCCGGCTCTTCCACAGTGGGCACTTGATGAACACAAGTCTTTAAAAGAAGTTCGTGCTTCTAAAATTCCAGAAGTAATTACTTCAAAAACAAAACCGCGCGTAATCATTCCTGTATTCCCGGGAACAAACTGCGAATACGACATGGCACGCGCATTCAACCTTAACGGTGCAGAAACAAAGATTCTCGTATTTAAAAACCGCACTCCGCAGGATCTTGCAGAAAGCCTCGATGCCTTTAAGCGCGAAATTGACAATGCACAGATTCTTGCTTTTCCAGGCGGATTCAGTGCAGGTGATGAACCGGACGGCTCGGGCAAGTTTATTGCAAACGTTATCCGCGAAGGCCGCATTTCAGAAAGCATCATGAATCTTCTTAAAAAGCGCGACGGACTTGTTCTTGGTATCTGCAACGGATTCCAGGCTCTTATTAAAACAGGTCTTGTTCCTTACGGGGAAATCCGCGAACCTTCAGAAAAAATGCCAACACTTACGTTCAACAAAATCGGCCGCCACATAAGCCGCGTTGTACGCACCCGCATGGTAAGTGCTGCTTCTCCGTGGGCTCAGGACAACACAATCATTACTCCAAAGATGCACCTTATTCCGGTAAGCCACGGTGAAGGCCGCATTTATATTGATGAAGCAACTGCAAAACAGCTGTTTGCAAACGGCCAGGTATTTACTCAGTATGTTGATGAAAACGGAGTTCCTTCAATTTCTGAACCGGACAATCCGAACGGAAGCCTCTTTGCTATTGAAGGTCTTACAAGCCCTGACGGTCACGTACTCGGTAAGATGGGACACAACGAACGAACAGTTGGAAGCAATGCAGACGGTTCAAGTGATGACTTAATAAAGAACATCACCTGGGATAAGACAAACGAATATTCATGCCAGAATATTTTCCGTGCAGGCGTACGTTACTTTAACTAACGGGAGGTCTAATCAATATGAAAAGCATTCGTTTAATTAAAGCAGCAGCTCTTGTTCTTACAGCAGCACTTTGTACAGGATTAGTTTCCTGCTCTAAAAAAACATACACTTCTTTCGAAGAAGCTCAGAAAGCGGCTCAAAAAGAAAAGAAAGAAATTCTTCTTCTATTTACCGGCTGCGACTGGGATGAGCACAGCGAAGATTTTAAGGCACAGGTTGTTAATACAAAAGAATTCGAAAAAGCATTTAACAAAAACTATGTTTTCGTAAATGTTGATCTTTCACAGGATGACTTCCTGAGCACAAATCTTCCTGACGACGCTTCAGAAAAAGAAAAAGAAGATGCTAAAAAAATTCTTGAAGATTTTTCTGTAAAAGAAGAGCTTTCGAGAACTTATCAGGTTACACAGTATCCGTCGGTTTATTTTCTTACAAGAGAAGGCTGGTTTCTTGGTATTGTAAACTTTGCTCCGAACCACACATCTTTTGTTGAATTTAATGCTGATGTTCCTTATCAGGAAATTAAACAGAAAATGGAAACTGTAAACAAGATTCGTTCTACTACGGGTGTAGAAAAAGCAAAGGCTATTGATGATCTGTTCACTGCTACTCCATCGGTTTATGCAACACCTATGCATGACCTTATTCTTTCTTTCCCCGAACTTGATCCTCAGAACGAAACAGGTATGCTGGAAAACTACAAGTTAAATGCAATCTATTTTAAGGCTTATGATGAACTTAAAACCGGAGGAAATGCATCTCTTGTTTTTGCATCAGCTGCAGAAGATGAAGCTCTTAATCTTTCCGGTCCAAACAGGCAGCAGCTTTATCAGATGGCAGCGTATATGCTTGTCCAGGATGGCAGTCTTGATGATAATTATGATTATGACAAAATACTTGATTATCTTCAGAAAGCTTATGAAGCAGACCCTGAATCAGAAGACGGTCAGCTTCTTTATGAAAGACTCCAGACTGCCCGCAGCGAATGGGAGAAAGTAAAACTGAACAATGCTGAATGATCAGGATCTGAGTACTCTTGTAATCCCGATTGTCTCTGCTGCCTGTCTTATCATTCTTTCGATGATTTTTTCGGCAACAGAAAGCGCATTTCTTGCAGTAAATAAACTGCGTGTTCGTGTTCTTAAAAATCAAAAAGACAAACGGGCAACAAGAGTCTGGAACCTTCTTAACGACAAGGAGCGTCTTATTAACACGCTTCTTGTTGCAAATGATATAGTAAACATTTCACTTTCTTCCATACTCGCATATCTTGCAATAAAAATTTTTGGCAATGCCGGTGTAGGAATTGCCACTTTTGCAGCAACACTTCTTCTTTTAGTATTCGGTGAAATTTCTCCTAAAACAATTGCAACACATCATCCCGAAAAAATTGCCTTTTTCTTCAGCGGGTTTATTTTATTCCTCGAGAAAATTCTTTTTCCTTTCGTAATCATCTTTACTTCGATATCCCGCTTTATCTTAAAAGTATTCGGTATAAAAACAAAAAACAAAAATGTTTCTTTTACCGAAGAAGAAATAAAAACATTTATTGACGTAAGCGATGAACAGGGAATTCTTGAAGGCGGAGAAAAAAATATGATGCGCAAAGTCTTTAAGTTTTCCGATCTCGAAGCAAAAGACATAATGATTCCACGAAAAAACATCAAGGCAATTTCCTTAAACGAAACTTATAACAATATAATAGAACTTTCAGAACGTCTGCGGCTTTCACGATTTCCTATTTATAAAAAAGATATTGATGATATCGTTGGAACTCTTTACGTTAAAGATCTTCTTAATTACAAAAACAATATTAATAATTTTTCTGTTTCAAAAATAATGAGGCCGCCGCTTTTTATTCTCGAAACAAAAAAAATGTCGTCTATTCAACGGATGCTTCATGAGAACCGTCAGAGCCTTGCTGTTGTTATTGACGAATACTCGGGAACAAACGGGGTTCTTACAAGCGAAGATATTGCCCGTGAGATTTTTGGTCCGATCAGTGATGAATATAAACCTTACACACGCGCAACAGAACTTGATATAAAAAATAAAAAGTTTTTTGAAGTTCCCGGCCTTCTTCGTCTGGACGATTTAAATGAACAGCTTTCGATTCAACTTATTTCTACAGAATGCGAAACTCTCGGCGGATTTTTATGTGAACAGCTTGGTAAAATTCCGCAGGAAGGTGATGTTTATAAAACACAGGGATTTAAATTTACTGTCATTAGAATGGACGACAAAAGAGTTGCTTCTGTTTTAATAAAAAACTTGGGAGAAGAATAGTTTA
>JAGABO010000009.1 GCA_017614655.1 Treponema sp.
AATATTCAAATCATCATATTTATGCACCTTATCCCGTATTTATTGTTTTTATTACCTGTTCCGTAAGCCTTATAAGAATGAGGCAGCTTCTGGAAAATATCAGAAAAACAAATGTGATTAAAAAAATGCAGGAGCAGGCAGAAAAGGAAAGTAAACTTAAGTCACAGTTTCTTGCAAATATGAGTCATGAAATCAGGACGCCGATGAATGCAATTGTCGGAATGAGTGAACTTGCGCTTGATTTTAATTTAACTGATGCAGAAAAAAATACGGTTCGTCAGATTCGTTCGGCTGGAATAAGTCTTGTTGGAATTATAAATGACATTCTTGATTTTTCAAAAATTGAATCCGGCAAGATGGAAATTGTTCCCGCTGATTATGATGTGCTTAAACTGATGAATGATATTGCAAATGTTGTTCTTGTGCGTCTTAAGTCAAAACCTGTTGAACTTTTTATCGAAGCAGATGAAACGGTTCCGGCAGACTTTAACGGCGATGACATGAGGATAAGGCAGATTATAATCAATCTTGCGGGTAACTCTGCAAAGTTTACCGAAAAAGGTTCTGTTACAATCCGCATAGAAAATCTTGAACGGTATGAAAATAGAAGCGGATTAAAAATCAGTGTGATTGATACCGGTGTTGGAATTAAAGAGGCAGATATGGAACGGCTCTTCGGTGAATTCCAGCAGGTAGACATGACGATGAACCGTACTAAGGGCGGAACGGGACTTGGACTTGCAATTTCAAAAAATCTTTCTGAACTGATGGGCGGTTCAATCAGCGTACAGTCAGAGTATGGAAAAGGTTCCTGTTTTACCGTTAATCTTCCCCAGAAAAAAATTAGTGATGATTTAAGCAGTGCACGTTATAAAAAACTTTTTGATGCGGCAGATACAGTTTCTGAGCTTCCATATTTAAAAAGAATTTCGGTTACCGCTCTTTTAAATAAACCGGAGTACTCTTCGCTTTTTGCAGGAACTTCCGAAGAAGTTGATTTTATCTGTCCTGATGCAAAGCTTCTTATAGTTGATGACAATGAAGTAAATATTCAGGTTGCAGAGGGACTTCTTAAAAAGTTTGCCGCTCAGTGTGATTCTGCCTTAAGCGGTTTTGAAGCCCTTAACATGATTACAGAAAAGAATTACGACATAATTTTTATGGATCATCAGATGCCCGTAATGGACGGAGTAGAAACGCTAAAAAAAATCCGCGAGCAGGAAAAGAAGGAAGGTGGTCACAGAATCATCGTTGCCCTTAGTGCAAATGCCGTTAATGGGGCAAGAGAAATGTTCCTTGGTTACGGCTTTGATGATTTTCTTTCTATACCGGTTCAGAGAAAAGATTTTGCACAGTGTCTTTCTAAACACCTTCGCGCAGAAATTATAAAAAAAACTGATTCCGCTTCTGATCCGTTACAGGAAGAAAAGTTTCCGGATGATGTTTATATTCCCGATGAAAGATTTATCGATAAAAAAAGTGCACTTGAAAATTCGGGAAGCTATGAGAACTGGCTTTCTGCTGCAAAAACATTTTATTCAACACTGGAAGAAAAAGCTTCCCTTATTGAATCATTCTATAAAGAAAACAATGCCGATGATTATACGATTCAGGTGCACGCGTTAAAAAGTGCCGCACGTATAATAGGAGCAGTAAATCTTTCTAAGCTTGCAGAAGATCTGGAGACACGCGGAAATAAAATAAGAAGCCGTTCTCCGGATTCAGAAGAAGCCGCTGCGTTTATAAAGGAAAATACCGAACCTCTTCTTTTATTTTACCGTTCGTATAAGGAAGCCCTTGCGCCGTGTTTTACACAGGAGAAATCTTTTGCAAAGATGCAGCTTTCTTCTGATGAACTTAACGAAGTTTTAAATCGTATTATACTTGCATCAAAAAAATGCGACCTTGATTCGATAGAAAAAAATCTTGAAATTTTAAAAGGCTCAGAGCTCCCTGAGTATTGTGTTCCGTTACTTAGTGAACTGGAAAATGCAGTACAGAATATCGAGTTTGAACAGATTGTACAGACCGCAGAAAAAATGAAATCCGGGAATATTTTATAAAACTCCTGTAATGAGCTCTGCGTGTTGTCTATAACTTCTATTTATACTATCATTAAATTGAATTTGCGGATTTATTAATAATTCGTAAGTGGAGGAAAAAAATGAAAAAAATGCTGGCATTAACTGCTTTGGTTGTTATGACTGCTGCAGAAATTTTTGCTTATAATCCGCCTGTTGGTGGAGAGGATTTATTTAAGTGGACAAGTCCTGACCTTATTATGGGCGGCGCATCTGCAACCGGCGGTGCATTTCTTAATGTAGTTCCGCCTTCTATCTGTTACAATC
The DNA here is from genome assembly GCA_017614655.1 of Treponema sp. GTDB lineage: Bacteria > Spirochaetota > Spirochaetia > Treponematales > Treponemataceae > Treponema_D. Next base: position 2,349 of record JAGABO010000009.1, read on the forward strand.
CTGCCCTTACTGCAAGGGAAGACAGAACCATGGTTGATTTTAGCGGAACCCTTTTCTTTAACTCAGAAAAAGTAAATCTTCCGGGTGATGAAGATTCTTTCTTTGGTGCAGGCTTTCAGCTGGGAACTATCATACCGACACGCTATTATGTGTTTACAGTTACGGGCCAGGGACTTTTTTCGGGGTTCAACACATTTGACGTGAAGGATTCTGTTGTATTTCACGGCGGTGCTTCAAAGGATATTATAGAAAACAGGCTGTATGTCGGAATGAATATTTATGCCGGTTTTTATTTCGGTGACAATTCTGATTTTACAATCGGTGTTGATTTTGGTGCCCTTTATTATTTCGAAAAAGATATCGGTATTCTTAAAAAGCCGCGCATGGGATTTTCTCTTCTTAACGTCGGTAAACCTCTTTCGGGATACGAGACATACGGATACGATTATGACAATTACGGAGAAGATTCATCATATCCGGGAATCTTAACTCCGCGTGCATCTTTTGCAGCAACCCTGTTTGATACGTCTAACTTCGACGGTTTCTTCAGCACGGATGTTTCTTTCCCGACTTTCCAGAATGTTGTTCTTGATTTTTCTTTTGCAACAACCTTCTTAAATCTTGTTACTCTTTCTGCAGCTTATCAGGTTAACTTCCGCGAAATGATGGAAGACGTAAACAATGCAGTTACTCCAAGCATCGGACTTAACTTCCATTTTGAAATCAATTCTTCAAAACTGAATAAGCCGGGCTGGGAAAGAAGCCAGGTTCTTCCTTCTTTTGCATGGCAGGAAATCTACAAAGGTATTCATGCAGCAAGTTTCGGATTCAAGGCAAATCTTGGTATGGCCGATAAATCAGCTCCGGAAATCATTCTCTGGGACGAGGAGTAAAAAATGAAAGTAACTTCGAATAAAATTAAAGCTGTACTTTTTACATCTGCACTTCTTTTTTCTGCACAGGCATTTGCTGAACATTCTGCAGATTATATTTCTCCGAATAACGACGGCGTAAAGGATTCTCTTGAAGTTCCGCTTAAGATAAAAGAAAAGCGCTATATTTCGGCCTGGAGTTTTGTCATCACAAATGAGTCAGGTGATACAGTTCGTAAGATTGCAAACAAGGAACGCTTTGAAGAAAAAGTAACCTTCTTTACTTTTTTTAAGCGCCTCTTTACACCGAAACAGAATGTAGAGATTCCTTCTTCTGTTGTATGGAACGGCTTCCTTGATGACGGTTCTCTCGCTCCAGACGGAACTTACTATTACTATTTTACTGCAACAGATGATTCCGGAAATACCGGAACAACAAGCAGACACACTGTTATCGTAGACAACACGGCTCCGAAAATCAATCTTGAACAGCTTGCAGAAAAGAACTTCGGCGAAGGAAACAAATCTACATTAAAGATTAATCAGAACGGTTCATCAGAAGAACTGTGGACTGCAAACATTAAGGACACTGACGGAAGAACCGTACGCACCTGGAAATGGACAAAAGCACAGCCTGCCCAGATTGAGTGGGACGGAACTGACGACAAAGCTTCTATGGTTTCTGACGGCGTTTATAATTACGAAATTACTTCTACTGACCTTGCAGGAAACGTTTCGGAAAAAGCTCAGATTACAAACATCATCTTCTCTGCAGAAAAACCGGAAACTGCTGTTGCAATCAACGGTTCCCGCTATTTTGCTCCGGAAGGAAAAACTTCTTCTATTAAAACAGTTGACCTTGCTGTTTCTGTTCCGCTTCCGGTTTCTAAGGCAAACGGACTTACTTCCTGGAAAGTTGAAGTTGTAGGAAAGAAGGACGGAAAAGTTTACCGCACTTATGAAGGAACAAACAATCCGCCGGAAAAAGTTACCTTTGACGGAAATGATGATTCAGGTTCTCCGTTAAAAGAAGGTGAGTACCGCGCAAGAGTAACTGCAAAGTATCTTAACGGATATGAACCTCCTGTAGTTTATTCAGGTGCATTTGTTCTTGATAATACTCCGCCATCTGCAACAGTTGCAGCCGGCAAAAATATTTTTAACGGTGACGGAACCTTCAGCATTTCGCAGAGCTTTGTGAGCGAAGAAGAGTACACCGGCGAAAAAAGCTGGACCGGTAAAATCATTTCAAAGGCAGACAAGACTGTTGTAAAGCAGTTTGATTTTGGAACTTCACTTCCGGAAAATGTTGAATGGAACGGTTTTGCTGATGACGGAACACTTGCAAAAGATGGAACTTATATCTATGAACTCGAGGTAATTGAACTTGCAGGAAATACTGCAACCTGTTCAACAAGCGAGTTTAAGCTTGATACAAGCAAAACTGAATTAAGTCTCTCTGTAACACCGCAGGCATTTTCTGCAAAAGGAAACAGCTCTGTAAAGAATGTAACAATCAACTCACGCGCAAATGCTACAAGCGGACTTAAAGAATATAAGTTCACGATTTTTGATTCAGCAAATAAAGCTGTATGGACACAGGGCGGAACTGCAAACCTTCCTGCAAACCTTAAATGGAACGGACTTGCTTCTGACGGAACAGTCTGCGCAGACGGAAACTACTATGTCGTTCTTGATACGGTTGCCGTGTCAGGTACAAAGGCTACTGCAAAGAGCGTTCCGTTTGCAATTGATTCTGTAAACCCGACTGTTGACCTTACTGCTGATTACACGGTTTTCTCTCCGGACGGAACAAGTTCAAGGCAGGATCTTCCTGTTAAAGTTACAAATGCTTCCGTAGAAAACAAGTGGACTGGAGAAATCAAAAATAAGGCTGGAAAAGTTGTAAAGCATTATAACTGGACAAATAAGCCTTCTGATTTTAAGTGGGACGGAAAAGACGACAACGGAAATAAAGTAGAAAACGGAACTTATTCAATAACAGTTTCTGCAGTTGATGCAGCCGGTAACTCTGTTGCAAAAACGCTTTCCAACATTCAGCTCGACTCGCGCCCTGTTACAGCTTTCGTAACGAATGAACTTCAGGGATTCTCTCCAAACGGAGACGGACATCTGGAAGCACAGACTTTCAGAATTACAACTTCTGTAAAAGAAGGAATTGCTGCATGGACTTTTGTTGTTGCTGATTCAACGGGAAAAGGCGTAAAGACCTTCAGCAGCAAGACTGTTAAAGACGGAGTTCTTCCTTCGACAATTACCTGGGGCGGTGACACAGATGCCGGTACTGTAGCAGACGGAACCTTTACAGGAAAACTTCATATTGAATATGCAAAGGGTAACGTTGTAGACACTGCAACTTCTCCGTTTATCTGTACTGCAAATCCGCCGCAGCTGAGCGTAAAGACTGCAACAGCAACCGGTTCAGGATACTTTAGCCCGGATAACGACGGTAACGATGATGACCTCTTTATTCAGCTTAAGTGCCGGACAATTGCAAACCTTAAGAACTGGTCGTTTACTGTTTATGACAGAAACGGTGCTCCTTTCTGGAAGACAAGCGGAAAGTCTGCAATTACTGAACGCATGGTATGGGACGGACGCGGAAACAACGGTGAACTTGTAACAAGTGCCGAAGACTATCCGTGTGTATTCGAAGTAACCGATGATCTTGGAATGACAAGCCGCGAAAAGAAAGTCATCAATGTTGATGTTCTTGTTGTTCGTGACGGAGACAAGCTTAAGATGCAGGTTCCTTCGATTATCTTCCGCTCAGATGCAGCAGACTTCCTTCTTAAGGGAGAAAAGGATGCTGCCGGAAAAACAGCACCGACAGGAATTACGGCAGAGCAGAGGACTAACAACGAACGCGTCATCAAGCGTATTGCAGAAATCCTCAAGAAGTTCGGCGATTACAAGGTTACGATTGTAGGACACTCTAACCGCACAACTACAGATCCTAATGAAGAAACTGTAGACAATCCATCAGGATGGGGAAGGGCACTTACTCCGCTTTCCCGCGAACGTGCACAGTATGTAAAGAGCCTTCTTACAAAGCACGGTATTTCCGGTTCAAGACTTTCTGTTGACGGTAAGGGTGGAACAGAACCTGTTGCCGACACAAAGGACAAGAATGTTAACTGGAAGAACCGCCGCGTTGAATTTATTCTTGAAAAATAAAGCGTAGTTTTATTGCGCAGATACGGCAGCCCTTAAATACGGGGGCTGCTTTTTTTATGTAAAATCAGAAAAAACTGTGTTATAATTTCTGATAATAAATCTGGAGGAAGTAAATGGGACTTTTAGCATTGGCAGCAGATGCTGCAGGTAAGCTTACAGGTGTTGGAGCAATTTCGGCTATCGGAGGGGCTGCCGGTGGAGCTCTTGCTGACCAGTGGAAAGAATTTTTTTATTGTGATGCACTTGATGCAGACACGATGGTTATAAAGGGACAGAAGAAAACAGGAAAGCGTTCTTCTAATACAAAAG
>JAGABO010000063.1 GCA_017614655.1 Treponema sp.
TAAAGGAAATAGTGTTAAAACTCCGTAAGCTTTACATTACGGAGGGAATTGCATGCTTCATTTCTTCGGGTACGGAATTTTAGAAAGACGCGCTTTCCTTAAAACTTGGGGAGCCGTCCGCTTTTTACAAACTTATTAAGGCTTTCTTCCCAGGAAGGAAGCTTTAGTTTTAATGCAGAAGAAAGAACTCCGGAATCAAGACAGGCATTTTCCGGCCTCTGTTCGGAAGCAGGAAGCTCGTCAGCCGGTACTTCTTCGATTACATTGTCCGTAGAAATAAGCGAGTATTTTTTACAGAGTGCAAGAAACGTCCTTGCAAAATCAGCACGCGTAACAGGTGCAGAAGAGCCGAAGTTATAGACTCCGTAGGGAAGTGCAGAATTCTTTCCGAAAAGGGAAGAAGACTTTCTTGAAGACTCAACAATCTTTACAACGGCATTTGCCGCATCAGTAACCGAAACCGGATTCATTACGGCCGGATAGGGAAGCTTTATGCGAGGATATTTGAAAAATCCATGAAGAGCGAATGAAGGTAGTTTTCTTTTTCAAAGCCGTACAGTCCCGAAAATCGCAGGATGTAGTACTGGGTCATTTCTTTTTCTATAAAGTCTTCGGCATCGGAAAAAGCTTTTCCCTGTACGGAAAAAGGTGATTTTGGAGAATTGTTGAGGTAAGGCGAGGGTGATTTTCCGTCAAAGACGTCAGAAGAAGAAAAATGAATCAGGCGGGCGGCCATCCGGCGTGCAGTGCGACCTATGTTGAGTGCATTTTCTGAAGCTTCCTGTGCGTTTTCCTTTGTACAGGAAGAAAGTTCATAAAAAGAAAAGCAGTTTATTACGTAATCAATTTTTGAAGGAACACGTCCCCTGCTTACGGAAGCACCGGTCATTCGTGCACTTGAATCAAGAGAATCAGCATATGTACAAAGATGATTTACATCAGAAACGTCAAGCTCGCTGTTTGAGCCTGTCCATTCTATACGGCTTTCGTCAAGCCTGCGGGCAATTTCACTTCCCAAAAGGGTTTTGCTTCCAATAAGCCAAACCATATTTCCTCCCATAAAACAAAGGCATTATATGATAAAAAGCAATGTATTACAAGATTCACGGGTACACTGAAATTTGATGCTCATTGAAAGACTTTGCTTTTTTCGATAAAATGGCAGTATATGAGTATGGAAGCTTTTGTTCTTGGGTGCGGAGGAATGATGCCGCTCCCGTATCGTCATCTTACTTCGGTTCTTCTTCGGAGGAAAGGCGACCTTTTTCTTTTTGACGGCGGAGAAGGAACGCAGGTTTCGCTCAGGCGCCTTAACCTAAAGTGGAAAAAAATCAACGCAATATTTGTATCCCATACCCACGCAGACCATGTTACCGGACTTCCGGGAATCCTCATGCTTTCGTCTCAGGTAGACAGGGATGAACCCCTTTATATTTTCGGACCTCCCAAAATTGCTGAATACATCGAAACCAGCCGCAAGGTTCTGGACATGTACATAAACTATCCGATTATTGTAAAGGAAATTACAGAACCTGGAGTTGTTTACGAAGGAAAAGATTTTTATGTAAGGGCATTTCCTCTTGAACATTCAAAAACCTGTGTCGGCTACACTCTCGAAGAACTCGACAGGCCAGGTGAATTTAATCCGGAAGAAGCAGAACGCCTTGAAGTTCCAAAAGGTCCGCTCTGGGGAAAACTACAGAGGGGCGAAAGCGTTCCAAATAAAAACGGAATAATGATTGATCCTTCACAGGTTGTGGGAAAGGCAAGAAGCGGAAGAAAATTCAGTTTTGTAACGGACACTCTTTATCTTCCTTCGATCGCAAAGGAAGTAAAGGGAAGTGACCTTCTTATCTGTGAAGGAATGTTTGCAGATGACTGCCTTGATCAGGCAAAAGAAAAAAAACACATGACCGCCCGTCAGGCTGCAACCATAGCCCGCGATGCAGAAGTAAAGCGCATGGCCATGATTCATTACAGCCCCCGATACAATGACAGGGAACTTGAACTTCTTCTTGCACAGGCAAAGGAAGTTTACCCGTCTGCAGAACTCACAAGAGACAGGATGCATTTCGAAATTCCTTATGAAGACTAGCGGAATTTGCGTAAGTTCATTCACAAAAACTTACGGAGAAAAAGAAGCCTGTTCCTCTGTAGATTTTACGGCAGCCTTTTCAGAAATTACAGGAATTCTTGGACCTAACGGAGCCGGAAAATCTACTCTCATAAAGGCAATAGCAGCCTTTCATTATCCGACATCGGGAAGCGTACAGGTATGCGGACAAACGGACGCTGCAAAAATCCGTAAGATTACGGGCTATTCTCCCGAAGAAGTTTCCTTTAAGGGAAATCTTACCGTTTACGAAACCCTGCTTGAAGAATGCTTTCTGCGCGGTATAAAAAAAGGCGAGGCAGATGCTCTATGCCGCAAAGCTGCAGAGTTTACAGATATTACGGACTTAATGAACTCAAAGGCAGAAGGACTTTCCAAAGGCTGTAAGAAAAGACTTTCTATTTCACAGGCTGTCTGCTTTAATCCCGAAGTTCTTATTCTTGATGAATTTTCCGAAGGCCTTGACCCCAGGCAGTCTTCCCTTATAAAAGATTCAATAAAAAAATATGCACAAAATAGTACCGTGCTCATTTCTACACACCGCATGGAAGAAGCACTTCATCTGTGTACAAAGATTTACATAATGAACAGGGGCCGCATTGTTTATTTCGGTTCTCCCCAGGCTGCACTGGAAACAACCGGAACAAAAAATCTTGAAGAGGCATTTTTAAGGCTTACAGAAAATGAATAATCTTATACGTTTTTATTTAAGAAAAGTTTTCCGATCTCCTTCTTTTTATGCTGCAACAGGTCTTTTTGCCTTCTGTTCAGAGCTTATCTTCTTTATCGGAACACGTTTTTTTTCTTCAGCAGGTTCAACAAACCTTCATCCTTTTTTTACGGCAGCATCTTCACTTCTAATTCTTTATGTTCCGTTTTTAATGCAGTTTTTCTTTACCGGAGAAAGGGAACTCTGGCTTCCCGAAAGTGACCTTAATATAGTTACGGGAAAAATTCTTTCTGCATTCCTTTCTTTCTGTTGTACAGAAATTCTTTTTATTCCTTTTTTTCTTGCAGTAAGTTTTTTCGGCTCACTGGATTTCCGCTGTGTAATTCTTGAATCGCTTGGCCTTCTCATTTCTTCACTTTCGTGCATTTCGTTCTGTACGTTTATCTTTTCAAAGATACAGAAAAAGGCTCATGCTGCAATTGTTTCGACTTTTATTCTTGTTATACTGAATCTTGTTCACCTTCTTCCGTACTACGCAGGAGTAAACCTGACGTCAGGTTTACTAAATTTCTTTTCTCCGGTACTCAGAAGCGAAAGTTTTTCCAAAGGACTTTTTAGTACAAATGATTTTATATTCTTTATTTCTTCAGCAGTTTTCCTTACAGTCCTTACAGTCCTTGAACATCAGAAAAAAAGAGGAAACGCAAAGCTTCCCCTTAAACGCATAAAACTTCTTTCTTTTACAGCATTCCTTCTTCTCCTCGTTGATTCAGGATTGATTCAGGCAAAAATTGATTTTACGGCGTCGAAAAAATATTCCCTTTCTGACGTTTCAAAAAAAATTGCTTCGCTCATAGATGAACCGCTTGAGCTCACTTACTACAGAACGTCTTCATTAAGAACGCTTCTTCCGGGCACAGAGGACGCATCTTATTTTCTAAAAAGCTATGCACAGGAAAATCCTTACATTTATTATTCAGAAAAAGATGCATCAAAAAAAGAAATACAGTCACAGCTTCTTGCCGAAGGAATCAGGGGAGAGACCGTAAGCTCGGGTACAGACGACACTTTAAGCGTTACAAAAATCTATTCTGCAGTTACCATAACTTACCGCGGAAAAACAGAAACTATTCCCTATGTACCCGACATAAAAAATCTTGAATACGACCTTACATTAAGAATAGAACATCTTATAACGGGAAAACACAGAATCATTCAGCTGGTGCAGGGCGGAAACCTTGACTATTCAGCAGACCTTTCTTACCTGATTCCTTATCTTGAATACAACGGATTTACACCGGTAAGAACAGCAGTCCCGTCGGAAAGCTTCCCCGAAGCAGGCCTCTATGCTTTTTCTGATTTTCCTGAAGTTCCTGTTTTGATAACCGGTTCCGAAGCTTTTACAAAAGAGGACATGAAGGCTCTTGAAGATTATATTCTGCACGGAGGAAAAGCCTTTATTGCATCATCTCCGTTTTCGGTAAATCTCGAAGACAGCTGGAAAATTACAAAGGGCGACGGCAGGTTCGAAAGAATGCTTTTTACCTTCGGAATATATTTTGATGAAAACCCTCTCTGTGATACAAAAGCAGTTCCGCTTACCCTTTATCCCGAAAACAATTCCGGCTTAAAAAAAGAGATGACCGAAGCAGAAAAAATACCTTATCCTTTCTGGCCCGAACTTCCGCCTCAGGAAAATGCTCAGAAAGGAATGGCACTTTTCTGGCCGGCTTCCATGCATACCGAAAATGACATTGCAGAGATAGAAGGCTTTTCTGTAAAACCTGTTCTTTATTCATCAGATACTTCCTGGAACCAAAAGGGTAACGCTGACAGTTTTGACACAAATCCTTTTACGGCATTAAAAAATCCGGAAAATTCCGGAGAGCAGAAATCTCACGTTTGTGCAGCCGAAGTCTTAAAAAACGGAGAAAGCCGCGCAGTTGTATTTACAAGTCCGCTTTCTTTCTGTACAAAACTTATTCCCTACAGCTCGGGAAAAGAAATTGATTTAAGGGCACTGGATTTTCTTACGGCTTCCCTTTTAAAGCTTTCCGGCTACGGAGAGTTTTCAAAACTCAAGGATAAATTCTTTTTTGATGATTCACTTTCAAAAATAAAGGAAGAGCCCGCCTCTTACAGGGAAAAGGTTATTCTGATTCTTTTTATAATTACATCAGTTTTGTGCATGGTACCTTATATGGTATTCAGCAGAACAAGGAGAAAATTTAGGGAATGAAAAATACAGGAAATCTCCTTAAAGCACTATATATAATAAATACAGGCCTAATACTGATTCTCGCAGGAAGCTTTCTTTTTTCCGGAAAAAACAGTTCCCTTCCTAAAAAAGAGACGGTTCTTCTTAAACCGGAAGAAAAGGAAAACACTGCCTCTGTAACCATAAAGGACAGAATCAGCTCTGTAACCCTTACAAACTCAGGACACGGAATCTGGATCGGAAAAACGGAAAACAGTAAGGAAATATGGCCCTGCGACACCGAAACCGTAAACTTACTTTTAAAAAATCTTACAAACATTATTAAGGTGTATAAATTTTCAGACAACAAGGCGCTCCGTTCTGATTATTCTCTTTCCGAAGAAGACGCTCTGCGTATAACTCTTTCTGCTTCAGACGGAAAAGTTCTTTCTGAACTTTTTTTCGGAACCGTAGAAAAACTTACAAACCGGATATATTTTTGCACAGGCTCTTCTGATTCAATATGGTGTACAGATGACAGTTACAGCGTGTACCTTACGTCTGACCCCGAATTCTGGTGTGACCGGAAAATTCAGCCGGATATTCTTTATTACGATGACTTTTCAAAAGCTGATTCTTTCCTTCAGAGGGGAAAGCTCTTAAAAACAGACGAAAATTTAACTTACGAACGTTCGTTGGTAAAGATTATAAACGGCAGCAGGATTACCTTAAGGCTTTTACAGAAAGGAGAAAAATACAAAGTTTATCCTCTTTTTACCCCCTACGATAAAAGTCTTGAACAGATTTTTTCGGCAATAAACTACGGCTATGAATTAAGTTCATACACATATTCAAAACTTAAAGAAACCGGATTTGAGGAAATAAATACAAAATGAAATCATCATATAAAGCTTTTCATGAATATCTTGACTCTCTGCTTAATTTTGAAAAGACTCCGCAGAAAAACATTTTCTGGCTTGAAACAATGAAATTCCTGTGTTCAAAACTTGGAAACCCAGAGGACAGTTTTAAGTCAATTCATATAGCAGGCTCAAAGGGAAAAGGATCCGTTGCAGTAATGACAGCTTCCATTCTCGAAGAAGCAGGCTTTAAAACCGGACTTTATACTTCTCCCCACATTCTTGATTTTAAAGAAAGAATCTCCCGGCCTTCAGGATTTTTTCCTGATGAAGTATACGAAAAATCTGCAGAAGAAATTATGAACGTTCTTTCTTCGTTA
>JAGABO010000064.1 GCA_017614655.1 Treponema sp.
TTACGCCAAGACGGTGAAGAAGGTATCTGAGGACACAGCGAACCTCGATTTCAATGTAGCAATCAGCCAGATGATGATTTTCGTCAACGAGGCTTCAAAGCTCGATTCACTCCCGCGCGCAATGTGGGAAGGCTTTGTAAAGATGCTTGCCTGTTACGCTCCTCACCTTGGTGAAGAGCTCTGGGAAAAACTCGGACACGACAAGACGATTACTTACGAAAACTGGCCGACCTTCAGCGAAGAGTTCTGCAAGGAAGACACAAAGGAATTTCCTGTTATGATTAACGGAAAGCTCCGCGACAAATTTACGGCCGCTCCGGGCACAGACGAAGAAACGCTTAAAAAACTTGCTTCAGAAACCGAAGGCTTTAAAAAGTTCACCGCCGGTAAAACTGTTGCTAAGATAATCGTGGTACCGAACAAATTAGTAAACGTTGTTGTGAAGTAGTCTGCCGATTTTCGTAAGAATGAAGGCAAAAAAAGACGGTTTGAAAAAAAACGGGAAGAAAAAAAGCAGAGTGTAAAAGCACTCATTTAAGCGCATGACGCGCAAGCGTCATAATTATATGGTTTCCATGCGCTTAAATGTGTGCAGCGACGATATCGAGCGGTTTTATACTCTGTTTTTTTTCTGGTAGTTTTTTTCAAACCGTCTTTTTTATCTTACAGAAATAACTTAAACTGCATTTACCGGATATCCCGCCCTGCTTAAAATCTTTATTTTTTCTTTGAATTCCTAAAAAAAACGTCTTATACTTTAGATAATGGCGGATTTTACCGTCCGCCTCTTTCTTAAAAACATAAAATACGGAGTTATAAGATGAAAAAAATAACACTTACTTTTCCCGGGAATTCAACCCTCGAAATAGATAACGAAATCCGTCCTGTAACAATTCTTAACCGCTTTGAATCAAACGGAAAAAAAATAATAGCAGTACGTGTAAATAACGAAATCTGCCCGCTTGACGGAATCGTCAATGTAAGCGCATATATAGAACCTGTTTATGATGATACAAAAGAAGGTGCTGCAATTTACCGCCGCTCCCTCTGCTTTGTACTCGGAGCTGCAGCTCACAACCTTTATCCCGATGCACATCTTCTTGTAGGCCACAGTCTCGGCTACGGCTACTACTACACGCTCAACACAGGAGCTCCCCTTACGACAGCCCAGATCCTGAGCCTTAAAAAAGAAATGGAGCGCATCGTAGAAGAAGACAAGGTTATAGAAACAGACTACGTTTCATATTCTCAGGCATGCAATCTTTTTGAAAGTCTCGGACTTGTAGAAACCAGAAAACAGCTTAACTACAGATGTCCTTCAAAAGTTCTGATTAACACAATGGACGACTTCAGTGACCTTTACTTCGGGCCTCTCGTTTCATCAACTGCAATCCTTAAAGTCTTTGATCTTGTTCCGTATCACGAAGGCTTCCTCTTAAGGTTCCCGTGCCACTCAGATCCGTCAAAGCTTACGCCGTTCGAAGATCAGCCCAAGCTTTTTGAAATCTACCGCCGCTACAAGGAATGGGGAAAGCGCATGAATGTTACAAGTGCAGCTTCCCTTAATCAGCTCATTCACGACAGAAAAGTAAACGACTTCATCAACATAACGGAAACCCTTCAGGTAAAGTGCATTTCCGATATTGCACAGCAGATTCATCAGAAGGAAAGCGCAAAGGTTGTCCTCATCGCAGGACCGTCATCATCAGGAAAAACAACTACGAGTAAAAAACTTGCGCTTCAGCTTCAGGCACTCGGATATTCTCCGAAGGTTATAAGCCTTGACTCTTACTTCCGCGGAAGGCAGGACACTCCTAAGGACGAAAACGGAAACTACGACTTTGAATGTCTTGAAGCATTAAATGTTGAACTTTTAAATCAGAACCTCATCGACATGTTTGACGGAAAAGAAGTTCAGCTTCCAAGCTACGACTTCCACGAAGGATTAAGCTACTTTAAGGGCGACAAAATGCGTCTTGAAGAAAACGACATCCTCATCATGGAAGGAATTCACGGCCTTAACGACAAGCTTACTCCTCTTGTTCCTGCAGAAAAGAAATTCAAGATTTACCTCTCTGCACTCACCCAGCTTAACCTTGATGACCACAACCGCATTCCGACAAGCGACAACCGCCTTATCCGCCGCATCGTACGCGACTCTCAGTTCCGCGGAAAAAGCGCTGCTGATACAATCGCAATGTGGGACAATGTTCAGAAAGGTGAACGGCTTCACATTTTCCCGTTCCAGAACAACGCAGATGCAATGCTTAACACTGCCCTTGATTACGAAATTCCGGTTCTTAAAGTTTATGCAGAACCTCTTCTGCGCTGCGTAACACCGCTTCAGAAACAGTATGCAGAAGCAACAAGACTTCTTCAGTTCTTAAACTGCTTCTCTACAATTGCAGCAACAGCTGTTCCTAATCATTCAATTATCCGTGAGTTTATCGGAGGAAGCGGCTTTAAATACTAAGGAGGCTTCATGAAAGTACCAGGTTTTTATAAGACTACATTTTTATTGATAAGTTCTTTAATTCTGCTGTTTTCCTGCACTGCTCCTTCAGAAGATATTTCTTCGGGAGAGTCAGAAAATTCTGGTGTACAGGACGTGACTTCTGGCGAAAATTCTGGCTCTACGACTGTACCGGAACAGTCTGTTGAAACAGAAAAAGATATATTTTATCAGGCAGAATGGACTTCATATCATGTCGCCTGGAACCGGGAAGGAACAGACCTGCTTTCGCAATGGCTTCCATGGGATGACATACAGGAAAATTTCATAGTTATAAAGAATGGATCTATCTATCTATATTCTCTTTATTCCTGGAACCAGCACATCGGTCCATCCTCCGTTGAGTATTATGAAAACCTGTATCCGTATTCAATTAGATACGAAGATATTTATCTGGAAGGAACCGCAACCATAGTCAGAAAAAAGATACGCTATTTCTACACAAATGAAAATGGTTATACCGAAAACCTTGATTTTGAAAAAGAAGGAAATAAAATCATACTTAAATTTAACGGCTATTACTATTGGCTCAAAAAAACTGCAAATACAAATTCAATGGATGAAAATCTTAAAGACCTGTACATAGAGCCTTTAATCGATAGCAATTCATTTGAAGAAAACATTCTTATTGAAGACGATAATGAAAAAACAATTTCCTTCAATCTTTCGACTCATGAAAATGAAGGCTCAACAGGTTCAAGTTCAGAAGCAGGAAGCATTCCAACAGTAATTGCCTATTGGGATATTTCATCTGGAAAAGATTATATTTCATTTAACACACTGGAA
>JAGABO010000065.1 GCA_017614655.1 Treponema sp.
GTAAACGTCTTCCTTTGACTTAATTACGGAAATAACCATGCAGCGTTCATCCCTGAACGGATAAGCGTATGCATGAAGGGAAGGAATTCCGTAAAGTGGAGTTCCACCGCTTAAAGTAAGGGCTTTTAAGGCACTCATTCCGAGCCTTAGTCCCGTAAAGGAGCCCGGACCCGAGGTGCAGGCCGTATAGTCAAGCATTTCCGGCTTAAGCGAAAGTTCATTCATTACATAATTTGCTGCCGTCAGCAGTTTTTCGGACTGTTTTGTTCCGATGTCCAGTGTAATTTTTGCAAGATTTGCATCTTTTCTGGCAGCTACACTGATTTTTGAGACTGCACAGTCAATAGTAAGTGCATTCATTTAATTTCCCCATCCCAATTTGTAATAGTTATTTCCCGAGTTGAATCAGAGTTTGTTTTTATGTCAAGATAAATAGTCTTCTTTGGAAGAATGTCTTTTATTTTTTCGCTCCATTCAATTATGCAGACACCGTTTCCGTAAAGAAGTTCTTCTGCTCCCATATCTATAAAGTCTTCACTGCCTTCAAGCCTGTAAACGTCCATGTGATAAAGCGGAATCTTTCCCTGATATTCGCTTATAAGACAGAAAGTGGGGCTTGTTACGTTATCTTCTATGCCAAGGGCTTTTGCAATTCCTTTTGTAAGTGTGGTTTTTCCTGCTGCAAGCGTTCCGGTCATGGCAATTACGTCACCGCTTTTAAGAGAGGAGCCGATTTTTTCACCGAGAGCTGTTGTTTCCTGTGCAGAAGAGGTTGTGAACTTCATTTTAGGGAAGCTTGTTTTCCGCATCAAGGCGGCCTATGTAGTCTTTTAATGACTTTGTAATGGGAAGAACCGGATAATCCAGAGTTTTTGGAAGCGGTTCAAGGTCGACAATCTTAAGGCCGAGCGAATTTATCTCTATGGAAAAACTAACAGGCAGATTTAACCGTTGGGTAAAAACTTCTATAACGGCAATTGCACTGTATTTTTTGATGTAATAGAGATAGCTGTCCTTCTTTTCTATTCTTTTAAATCCAAGAATCTTCATAGCCTCATTTTCATTTTACTTCAATTTGGCCGCAAATTCAAGTTAGATGGGATTATAGTTGTAAATGTATGCGTAAATTGTGTTTTGGGTTGATTTTTCGATTTCCGTAAAGTTTATGTGAAGGATATATTGGTTTTCACCCGGAATTCTGTTTGTTACAATTATGGTTCCGATTGTTTCTATGACTCCGGCAGGTCCGAGAGAGAAGTCTGCCTTGATGTACTGTCCTTTTTTGATTGGAAGACTGCATTTTATGCTGCAGCCTGTTGCCGAAACATCAAGCAGTATACCTTTGTAGCGGTGTTCCAGTACCTCATAAGACTGATTTTTTCCTTCATTTTTAAGGCGTACTGCGCTGAATTCGCACGGCTGATTGTCCAGAATCTGGATTCGTTTTGCATTTCTCTTAAGAATTGGGCTGAGCATATTTGTTGAAGTTACGACCATGATATCGTTTCCTTCTTTATCTTTTTCGTAGCGGATGATTCGTGTCTGCATCTTGTACGTGTGATTAATGGACGGCGTAAGTGAAAAATTGATTCTTGTAAAAGGTTTAGGATGAGCGCCAGATTCCATAAATCCTGCCGGTAAGGACAGTTTCATTGTATCGCCTAAATTTTCTGTAAGCTTGAATTTCCAGATTCTTTTTTCGCTGTCATAGTATGTAAGTTCAAGTCCGGGATGAAGACTCCTTGATGTTTTTATCTGAATCTGTTTTTCGCGCAGTTTTTCTATTTTATACCGTATGCTGAACAGAAGTTCTATTTTATCTTCAAGATTTTCAAGAACGCACAAATCCTGATATTCATTTTTAAATATTGCATCGATTTCTTCTTTGCTCCGGCTCAGGTATTTTATGTTCCTTGCATTGTAATCTTTACAAATCTGCCAGAGATAGTCCCTTTCGTCCTTAGTTAGTTCTGCAAGTTTTGAAAAACTTTTTACGTCCTTAAAATTAGTAGGACGGGTGGAATTCATTTTGATCCATTTTTCAGAAGTTCTTACAGCTTTTATGCGTTTCTGTATAAAGTGGATTGCAATAAAGACAAGACATCCGGCTATAATCAAAAAGATAAAAAAGTATACAAAGGGATTTTGTCTTGCTTCTGCAGGAAGTCCTGAAAATTCGTTCATATTACCGCCTTTATTCTGAGGCTTTTAATATTGCCTCTGACAGTTTTTCAAGTCTCGGAGATATTTCATATTCACTTAAATCTCCGACCGTAACTATATCTTTTGTTTCGAGGGCAGACTTAAGGTCAGAAAGAAGCGGAGAAAGTTCATTAAAGAAAGTTCCTGCATCCTGACCTTCTATTTTAAGTGATTCATAAACATCCGGGAAAAGCGCACTTAATGTTGCCGTGTGGCAGAACGCGTCAATTTCATCTGCAAGAAGCTTTATGACGGCGCCTGCATCTTTTTCGCGGGAACTCTGCATAAAGACACTTACTTCTTTAAGTTTTTCTGCAAGATTCTTAAAGTTTGCTGCATTTTCTGCAAAGGATTCCTTAAGGTCAGCCTTGGAAATTACGGTAAGATCAAGTTCCGTATCTTCCTTAAGTTCTTCTCCTGCAGCTTCATCAAAGTGGTCTGCGTCTATATCCTTTCCGTTCAGCTTAATGCTTACGGTTGTTGCATCATTTTTAAAAGCTTCGTTTTCAAAAGCTTTCAATACATCGCCTACAGTTTTCTCATCTTCGAGAGTAACATCAAGTTTTGTTCCGTTTACCTTAAGTATCATAATACCCCCCTTTTATGTTATTTTCGGTTTTTATTCATGGAATTTGAAAAGTTATCAAGTGTTGATGACTGACCTTCAAGTGAGTTCAGTGTTCCCTGCATTGTAGCGTATTTTGCCTTTAACTCGTTTTCTTTCTGTGCAAGCTGGGTTTCGAGTTTTGAAATTTTCTGATTTGAGTTTTTAATCCTTGTATCCAGAGAATTTGTTTTTGACGAAATGATTCCGCCTGACTGAACATAAGAGGTAAGCTGTTTATCAAGCTGAATGCCTATGCCTGAGTCAATGATAAGATCTCCGTCAGAATCATAGCCGAAGAGGGCTTTTATATCGTTAAGGTGCGCTTCGAGTGCTGAATCAAGTTTTTTTTCATCAACTTCAAGATAACCGCGCATCTGGGAAGGGTTGTAGCCTTGTGAACCTGAACTTGCATTGGAAGAAATTCCTATCTGAGAAAGAAGTGTAATTTCTGCATCTTCGGAATACTTGTAAGGAGATGTTATAACCCTCTGCATTGATGATTTTCCGTTGGTAAGGGTAAAGTCTCCCTGGAACATTCCGAGGCGTTCTTCTGCAGCTTCGGCTTCACTTTCGCTAAGGTAGTCAAGTTCAGAAATCCGCTCCGGTTTATTCTGGGAAAGTATGTTTATTTCTGCAACAGCCTGATTGTATTTTCCGACAAAAGTTATGAGGGCATCTTTTGCGCTCTGGGTATCGGGTTCTACTTTTACATTAACTGGTTTTTCGCTTGGTTCATGAATATGAAGCGTTATGTGCGGAATAACGTCGTCTATGTCGTTTGTACCCCGGGTCATAGTTATTCCTTCATATTTGAATTTTGCATCTCCCGCCGTAGAAATTGCATGAACCGGTTCAAATCCTTTTGCAGCAGATGCATCATAAGTTTCCGGAACGGTAAGGCTTATTGTTTTTCCGGTGTTGCTGTTCCTTACGATAAGCGAAACTGCATCAGGATAATCGCTTAAGTTTATCTTTACGTCTGTAAGTCCTGTTTTATCATTAAGCCTGTAATCATTTTCTTCCAGAGGAACTTCAAGACCGTACTTATTCTTTACAAA
Source organism: Treponema sp. (assembly GCA_017614655.1). Taxonomy (GTDB): domain Bacteria; phylum Spirochaetota; class Spirochaetia; order Treponematales; family Treponemataceae; genus Treponema_D. Next base: position 3,868 of record JAGABO010000065.1, read on the forward strand.
GAACATGTTATTGTCTTCTACAGGAACAACTTCTTCTCTTACCGTATTGGCGGCTGCGGGCAGGGTAGAGAAAAACTTATTGTTAAAAATGGTGATACCGGAAAATTCTACTTTACCGGGTGCCGGGAGTGAAGGTTCCCTGACTGCGCTGTTTATTTTTTCGGTTATATCTTCTGCATCTTCTATTTTGAAGGAAAACTCTACTGTTTTTCCCTTTGTGTTTTTAACTGAATCGGGAAATTCCAGTTCAAATCCGCCCCTCTGTTTTACCGTTATGCGGTCTCCGTTTTTTTCTACTGCATTTTTTGAAATGGAGGGCAGGGCTGTCTGAGAAACTTTATCTTTTGTCTGTACGTTTTTTAATGACGATGTTTCCTTAAAAAGTTTTTCCGTCTGTATTTTTGCAGGCGAAACCATGTCTATTTTTTTTGCAAGTTCAAGGGCTGCATTTTCAAAAATAAGGGAGTTTTCTTCTCCTGTCTTAAGGCTTTCTATAAGCAGAGCCTTCTTATTTGCACTGACACCAATGATTCCGGCTTTTATAGTGTTTCCGCCTCGCTTGTTGAGTGCGTTTACGAAATCCTGAAGTTTTCCGCCCTTATAGTTGAACTCAATTTTTTTGTCTCCGACAGAAAAAGTATATTTTCCTTCGGGAACTTTATATTCCTTGTCTATGTTTCCGCTTAAAAAACGGTCGCTTGTGGCTTCTTTAATTATGTCGACTTTAAATGAACCGAATTCTGCTTCACGCCCTGCATCTACGGTAAGGGCATCTTCATTAGAGGAAGAGCAGAGTTTGTTGCTGAATGGATTTTCAAAAGAATAGAGGGTTTTTACGCTGTCCCTGAGCGAAGACATTTTCTGGTTTACATTCCGCCATGCTGACTGCTGTTTCTGGTATGTTTCAAGCTGAGCCTGTTCCCTTTTTAAAGGAATACGCTCAGCTTCCATAAGAGCTTCTACAAGGTCATTCGTTTTATAGCGGTCGCTTACACCGGGAATGTTCAAGCCATCTGCCATTTCTTATCCGTTAAATCATTTCATCAAAAAGAAGTCCTATGGCATGCTTCATTCTAACCTGTATTTTCTGCAGGTCTTCCGATGGAATCTCCCTGATGATTTCATGAGTTGCAGGATTAACAACCTTTACGATAACTTTGTTAAGTTCCTCGTTTACGTTGAATTCCAGCTTGTGACCCATTACCATGTCCGAGAGTTCCTGAAGCTCCTTTACGTTAGCCCTGGTTTCTTCGAGATTGCGTGTAATGTTTTCCGTAACTTCTGCGGCACTATCCGGCAGCTTGTTTACGTCAGTGTACTTGACGTTAGAAAAAGCTTTCTGGGGTACTGGAGAAGCGTACATATTGCAGCCGTCCATGGCTGTGTTTCCAATCATACTGATAGTATTCATGGTTTCCTCCTTGAAAAGAAGAAATGGGGAAGGGGGCGCACCCCTCCTCATTCTTACGCGGTTTCCTGCCTTAAAAGAAGACATCCAGATTTCTCTTGAAGCAAATCCCCGCGGTTTATTTTCTACTGAAGCAAAGCTAAGACGTTCTGAGACTGGCTGTTTGCCTGTGCAAGCATAGCCGTTCCTGCCTGAGAAAGGATTGAATTCTTTGTGTATTCAACCATTTCCTTTGCCATGTCAGTATCACGGATACCAGATTCTGCACCCTGAAGATTTTCAGCTGCAACGGCAATTCCGTCTGAAGCCATTTCGAAGCGGTTCTGATAAGCACCGAGATCTGCTCTCTGACGAGAAACTGTCTTAAGTGCTGAATCAACTGTTCCGATGGCCATATTGGCACTGTCCGGAGTAGAAATGCTGATCTGCTCATCTGAACCCTGTACACCCTTCAGGCCGAGAGCCTGAGCTGTCATTGTTCCGATAAAGGCAGTAACATTCTGGTCCATATTTGCACCAACCTGGAACTGCATAATCTGATTTGTAGCAGAGTTCTGTGCGAAACGTCCTGTAAGAAGGTTCATTCCGTTGAACTGAGCCTGTGAAGCGATGCGGTCAACTTCAGAAACGAGCTGAGAAACCTCAACCTGAATCTGCATACGGTCTTCATCGGAATAGATTCCGTTGGCAGACTGTACGGAAAGTTCGCGGATGCGCTGAAGAATGTCTGTAGTCTCCTGCAGATAGCCTTCTGTTGCCTGGATAAAGGAAACACCGTTCTGGATGTTTCTGTTAGCCTGGTTAAGTCCGCGGATCTGTGAACGCATTTTTTCTGATACTGCGAGTCCAGAAGCGTCATCTCCGGCTCTGTTGATTTTTTCGCCGGAAGAAAGTTTTTCAATGCTGCCCATCAGCTGTGTGTTTGTAACACCCAGTTCGCGATTTGCAAACATTGAGCTCATGTTGTGATTAATAACCATACCTGTGCCCTCCATGATTCTTTACATAAGGCATCATGCCCTACGCCTTGTCTGTATGGAGTGGAAAACCGGTTTTTGCGCCCCCGGCCTCCTGTTCAGCTCCTTACAGCAGGAACTGTTGCTCAACATAATTAAGCAACCGTCCGTGCTGTCTACAGCAGCATGGAAAGCATTTTCAAAGAACACACTTCCGCTGAACTACGGAAGAAAATGCAGATTTTTTTCGGGTATTAACAGGGAAGAGAAAGGTAAAAACCCGCATTCTCAAAGCCTGAAAATACCGCAGAAATAAATCCGAAGTACCTTCAAGCTTTGATTATACAACACTATTGAAGTAAAGACAATACAGACTGACTCTGGTTGTTTGCCTGTGCCAGCATAGCCGTACCTGCCTGGTTGAGGACTGAATTCTTTGTGAATTCAACCATCTGGGCAGCCATGTCAGTATCGCGGATTCTTGATTCAGATGCCTGAGTATTTTCTGCAGCAACATCAAGTCCCTTAACTGCATAGTCAAGGCGGTTCTGGTAAGCACCAAGATCAGCACGCTGTTTGTTGATTCTCTTGATAGCTTCGTCAAGTGTTCCGATTACGCGGTTGGCTTCATCCGGTGTCGCAATAGTTACAATTTCGTCGTTACCGATTGTACGGAGTCCGAGAGCTGTTGCACTCATTGTTCCGATGTAAACCTGCATTCTCTGATCCATGTTTGCTCCGATGTGAAGCCACATAGATGCTGTAGGAGTGTTCTCTCCAGTAGGGCGGGCAAAGCGTCCGGTAAGCATATTCATACCGTTGAACTGTGCCTGAGAAGCAATGCGGTCTACTTCTGATACAAGCTGGCTTACTTCTACCTGAATCTGCATACGGTCTTCATCAGAATAGATTCCGTTTGATGACTGTACGGCAAGTTCGCGGATGCGCTGGATGATATCAGTTGTTTCCTGGAGATAACCTTCAGTTGTCTGAATGAAACTGATTCCGTTTGCAGCGTTTCTTGAAGCCTGATTCAAACCGCGGATCTGTGAGCGCATTTTTTCAGAAACTGCGAGTCCTGAAGCATCGTCGCCTGCGCGGTTGATTTTTTCGCCTGATGAGAGTTTTTCCATATCTTTCTGAAGTGAGAGCCCTGTAACTCCCAGAGCGCGATTGGAAAACATTGCGGACATGTTGTGGTTGATAACCATAGTTTGTTCCTCCGTGGAAATGTAGAGCTGAAATCCTTTTCAGCCGTTTTTGTAGGGAAAAGAAAAGCATCTGTAATACAAGGCTACATCTGCTTTTCTTTTTCATTTGAATTACCTGAATGCGTTTCTTCGACGAAGACGCAGGTCATGGTTCTTCAACTTTATTTCTCGGAGAAAAAAATATAAAACTTTAGGACTTTTTTAGATTTTTTTTAATTTTTTTTTGAATTTTTCTAAAAAAGTACGTTTTCTGCTATTTTTTTTATGATTTCTGCAGCTTTTCCCCTGTGACTTATGGCATTTTTCTGTTCAGGAGTAAGTTCTGCTGCCGTTTTTGTCATTCCTTCTGGAATAAAAAGCGGATCATAGCCGAAGCCTCCGTTTCCCCGTGCAAGGGAAATATCTTCTATAAGGGAACCTTCCATTGTTTCCTGGGCAACAAAAAGCCTGTCATTTCCGGCATAGAGAACCATAGAACAGGTGTAGTGTGCAGAATAGGGGCCGTTTCTGTATTCCCCGGAAGGAAGTTTTCCGCTTTTTACGGCTTCTGCAACCTGTTCTATAAGCATTCTGTTCTGTTCATCCTGGCTTATTTTTCCGTTGGGAGAGCCTTTCATAAAAAGGGGACCGGCATAACGCGAAGAATATATTCCCGGAGCACCGGAAAGGGCATCGGCACAGATCCCGGAATCATCTGCGAGAACCGGATTTTTTACAATATCATATAAGGCACGTGCTTTTATGAGGCTGTTTTCATAGAAAGTAAGGCCTGTTTCCTCCGGATCAAAGGAAAGACCTTCGTCGGAGGGAATTACAACTGTGTGTTCAGGAAAAAGTTCCTGCATTTCACGCTTTTTGTTCTGATTTCCGCTTGCAAGATATATTTTCATGACCGAGAGCATACCACTTGAGGCGTATCTTGTCCATGTTTGCTGGAATGTGTGAAAGTACATAATGTGCATGCCTTACGTTTATTTTCAGAAGTTGTGCCACAGTTCTTGTAGAAGGCGTGAGTGTACATATTGATGACGAAAGCTTTCTGTTTGACTGAATCCATGCATTCGTTTGTTTTCTGTAAATACGCGAAATTCTTCTGCCCATTGAAGATTGAAGATCCAGCCTTGATTTTTCTATAAAATACTTTCTGTGAAAAAAGAAACTGTTGTCTCTTGTTTTTGAATAAAGCTCGCGTCTCTGCTTCTTTGTAATAATGGTTTCTTTTGCTGCTTCCGAAAGTTCAATAATTTCTTTTTCGCTTTTTCCCGTCAGTATGCTTACTCTTTCTATCATATCCGGTGTAAGATCCGTACATGCTTTTAACGCAAGCAGAAGAACGCTTTCCCTGCGTAAAATTTTTTCCCTTTTCTGCGAATACTCCGAAACATTTTTTGTTTTAATCTTTTGGCTTTTTTTGTGTTCGGAAAATGAAGATACCAGAAGTTTAAGGTCATTTATTGAATGTGAATCTTTTTCTTCTCTTGTGAAAGGTTCTTCATCTTCGTATTTTCCCTGTATAAGGTCATAGTTTATGTTCATGCATGAATTCAGCGTTTCTCTTGCTGCCTTCTGCTTAAGGTACGTGCGTCTCCAGCTTTTAAGGGATGAAAGTATTTTTGAACGGAGGTAGCTGTAAAAACAGCCGCCGGATTCATTATACGAAAAAATGATTCTGGGAAATTCTTTCTGTACATAAAGTAAAAACTCAGAAAGTCCGTCTTCTGTTAATCCCGTAAGACCGAATGATTTTTTCTTTCTGAATACAGTTTCCCAAATGATATGCGAGGCTTTGCCTACAGGTAAAAGTCCCGCCCGTGCTTTTTTGACTATACGCTCAAGTTCCTGCATAAAAACTCCTTGTAATTGTTTTGCAGGAATAATTATGCAAGATTTATGCCAAAAGTAGATTCATGGGAAAAATCAGAGGACTTTTGAAAATTCTTTTATAAGAAGCTGTTTTATTGTTTCCAGACGGCCGTCTGTTGCAGCACCGCTTGCGTTTTTATGTCCTCCGCCTCCGAATTTTGCAGCAATGACACTCACATCGCAGGTTGTATTTGAACGCAGTCCGATTGTACATGTTGTTTCCGTGTCCTGCCGTATAAAGGCTGCGGCTTCTACGCCTTCTGCAGAAAGAAGGGCGGAGTAAAGGGCATCACTGTCCCTTCCTTCCTGGCCGTACAGCTTTGAATCATCCATCGTTTCGAAGGTAAGGGCAAGTTTTCCGTTTGCATAAAGTTCTGCCTTGGAAAGAAGGATACCCAGCAGTTTTCTTGTGCTCCAGGGTTTTCCTCCTGTCATGCGCCTGTATGTTTCCTTTGGATTTGCACCGCATTCAACAAGTTCAGAAACACCCCTGAATACATCTGCAGAATTCTCCGTAAGAAAACGGAAGAAGCCGGTATCGGTTGAAATTCCGAAGAAAAGAGTTTCTGCCTGTTCCTTAGAAGGCTTTCCGCAGAGGGCAGAAAAAAGCTGGTGGACAATGCAGGCAGCCGCCGGAGCTGATGAATCGATGATGGAGTTTTCGCCTTCTTCCGAAGTTTTATGGTGGTCAATTATGAACGTATCTAAGCCGCTTAAGTCTCCGTCAAGTTCACCGAGCCTGTGAAGTTCAGAACAGTCCGTAATTATAAGACCTGTACGCTGCCTGTCGTATTCAGACATGAACGGTATTCTTGAAGTAAATTTATCTGAGTATATGCTTATTTCGCTTCTCTTAAAAGGTCCTGCATTAAGAAGAATGTATTCTTTCCCGAAAAAATCAAGAATGTAGGAAATGCCCAGACTGCTTGCAACACAGTCACCGTCAGGCTCCTTGTGACCTGCAATGAGAAAGGAATCATACGCTTCTATGAAGCTCTTGAATGCGAGAACTTTTTCGTTTTGAAGGGATTTCATGAACTATCGGGTTACCTCGAGAGTTTCTGCATCCGTTCCTTCCAGCTTTGTTCCTGCAGGAACATGTCCCCATACGGCATCAAGCTTGCTTGTAGGCATTGTAAGCCATACTTTAAGGAAATTTCCTTCTTCCTTGATTACAGTCATGTAAGGGTTAAGGGCAGTCGGTTTTTTTCTGAACTGAAGTTTTCTGGGTACTGTCTTTGCCCATGCCTTCGGTACGACGCATTTCCCCATTTTTATTCCGTTTTTTGCGTATAGAACAACGTATGCATCTTTTGCATCGAGTACACGGTAGATTTGATAATTTTCGTAGGACATCTTTGACTTGTTGTCGCCGTGATCCCATATCTGTTTTGATGAAGATTCATCAGCAGAAACTGTAAGCGAAAGACAGGCTGCAGCAAGAATGCAGAGCAGAAGTTTTTTCATAGTAAGCACCTCTAAAATAGTTTAAATCAGGGCAAGCATAATGGCCTTGATTGTATGCTTTCTGTTTTCGGCCTGATCCCAGACTTTACTCTGAGGACCTTCAAAAACATCAGCGGTGACTTCCTGACCTTTTATTGCGGGAAGACAGTGGAGAAAAACGGCATCTTTCTTTCCCGTAAGTTCCATAAGGCTTTTGTTTACCTGGAACGGGGTAAGAAGCTTTGTCCGCTCTTCCTTAAGGGCTTCTTCTCCCATAGATGCCCACACATCAGTATAAAGGCAATCTGCGCCTTTGACAATATCAATCTTATCCGAAATCGTGATTTTTGCACCTGACGCTTTTGCAAACGGTTCACAGATTTTGATGATTTGTTCATCCGGAGAAAGCTCTTTCGGTGCGAAAATGCTGAAGTTGATTCCGAACTTTGAACAGATGAGCATGAGGCTTCTGGCCATATTGTTGCGTCCGTCTCCGCAGAAACACAGCGTAAGGCCCTCTAAGTGACCGAAAACTTCGTAAAGGGTCATTATGTCTGCAAGCACCTGCGTCGGGTGAAAATCATCAGTAAGGCCGTTTATGACCGGAACTCCAGAATACTTTGCAAGGAGTTCCACGTGCTCCTGCTTAAAGCCGCGGAATTCAATTGCGCTGAACATTCTTCCCAATACGCGTGCTGTATCTTCTACGCTTTCTTTTTCTCCAAGCTGAATGTCATCAGTAGACATGAATACCGGATGTCCTCCTTCCTCGCCGAATGCTGTTTCGAAGGAAGAGCGTGTGCGGGTAGAGCGCTTTTCAAAAATGAGGGCGATTGTTTTTCCAAGAAAGCGGCTGTGAACTTCTCCCCTGTGTGCCTGTTTTTTTACAAGAAGTGCCCAGTCAAGAATCTGACGTATTTCTTCCTTGCTCCAGTCTATCCAGTTTAAGAGGGATCTTCCCTTGAACGGACTTTTAAACTTTTCTGCTTTCATGGTTTCCTCCGTTTTCCGCGTTTTTAAATGCTGCAATAAAAAAAGGCAATCCATTTCTGAATTGCCTGAAGTTAGTGGCGACAGGGATCGAACCTGTGACATACGGAATATGAGTCCGTTGTTCTACCGACTGGACTACGCCACCATTTGATGAGCGATAATTTATCAGAATACGATATTTATGTCAATAGCTTAAGGGATATATGTCATGGATAATAATTCGTAAGCGGGGTTGTCCCGGCTTAGTGTCTTGAATAAGTTAACGTAAGCTAATCTGCACGGCTTTCTGCAACGGGAGCCGTGCGGGCTTTATTCTGCGGGGGCTGCTGCTTTCTTAATGTCTTCTTCGGTAAGGCCTGTGCATTTTAAAACAGTGGCAAGAGGTATACCTTCGGAAAGCAGATTATGTGCGGTCTCGAGGGCCTTCTGACGGGCACCGCGTTCAAGTCCACGTGCTTCGCCATCTGCAAAGGCTTCTTCCTGCTTGACGGCTATATCCATCTTGTAATCATATTTTGCACAGAGCATGTTAATTACCTCACGCGACTTTCTTTCAAGATAATCTGCCAGGGTTCCTTCTGAAACAGATTTTTCGATTGCCTTTCTGAACGAAGTTTTAGGAAATCGTTTATTGTAGTTTTGCTCAACTATTTCTATAAATCGGCAGTACTCCTTCAGAATATCACAGTTTTTTGTAACGGGCAATAATTTTGAATTACTGCAGTTTTTAACTTTTACAA
>JAGABO010000001.1 GCA_017614655.1 Treponema sp.
CACTCAGATTGCGAAAAGCATTCTTTTGTACGAATGGCGCGCAAGCGAATGAAAAAAAATCATAAACTGTGTCCGCGGGAAGAAGAGGACGGCACGAATGCATTTGCAAGGTTCGCAAGCGGGTTTTCGGAACGAAAAGACGCGCAGTCGGATTCCTCTTACCTTGCTCATGCATTCCGGGGCGTACTCTTCTGGTAGAGGATACAGTTTATATTATTTTTATATGTTTCACGCTGAATCAATGTTCCTTATTGAGCGGTTTCGAAACCTGAATGATTTCTGGAAGCAGTTTTCTGCTTTCCCCTGTTCCATCATAAAATGCGTTCACTTGCGCAAACTGAATGAAACCTATAAAATGCCCGTATTATGGCAGATTTAATTCAACCGAAAGTATTAAAGGGATTCAGGGATTTTCTTCCCCAGGACGAGATTTTCAGGACAGAGCTTCAGGAAAAGCTTACTCAGACTTATCGTTCTTATGGTTTTGTTCCGATTGACACACCAGTACTTGAATACACAGAGATTCTCTTAAGGAAAAGCAACGGCGAAACCGAAAAGCAGGTTTTCCGCTTTGAAGATAACGGTGGCCGTGATGTTGCCATGCGCTTTGACCTTACCGTACCATTTGCCCGTTATACGGCTGAGCACCGTGAGGAACTTTATTTTCCGTTTAAACGCTATCATATTGCAAAGGTCTGGAGGGGAGAAAAGCCTCAGGCTGGCCGTTACCGCGAATTCGTTCAGTGTGACTTTGATACAGTAGGGAGTGATTCAGCAACTGCCGACTTTGAAACGCTTTCCCTCATGAAGGCAGCCCTTAAATCAATCGGCGTAGAAAACATCACTATCCGCGTAAACCACAGGGGCATTTTTAACCGCTTTCTTTCCAATATAAATGCTGCAGACAAGTCAGATGACGTACTTCGCATCGTAGACAAGCTTGCAAAGGTTGGAGAAGAAGAAGTGCTTAAGGAACTTACCGAAGTTACCGGAAGTTCAGACAGTGCACAGAAAATTCTCGGATACATAAAGCCTCTTTCTTCCTGGGACGAAACGCTTTCTCATATCGAATCGCTTGCAGGCGGCGAAGCTGAGGATTCAAAAAGAATGAAGGAAATCTACGGAATGATGAAGGCTTCCGGCATAGAGAAAACCTTTGTGCTGGACCCGAGCATTACACGCGGCCTTGATTATTATACGGGCGTTGTTTACGAAACTTTCCTGAACGACCTTCCTTCCATAGGTTCAGTTTGTTCAGGCGGAAGATACGATAATCTTGCCGGCCTTTACATGAAAGACAGGGTTCCCGGAGTAGGTGCTTCCATCGGACTTGACCGCCTTATTGCCGGCCTTAATGAACTTGGACTTGTTCCTGTAAAAGGTTCTTATCTTGATGCCGAAATCTTCAATACCGAAGCTGAACTTTCCGTTCACTATCAGAAGGTTGCCGGCCTTTTAAGGGAAAACGGCGTTTCTGTAGAAGTATTCCCGGATACGGTAAAAATGAACCGTCAGTATAACGTAACCGAGAAAAAGGGCATGAAGTGGGGCGTTCTTATTTCTAAAGAGCAGGCTCTGCAGGAAAAACTTACCCTTAAAAACCTCAAGACACGCGAGCAGTTTGCGGATATTTCCGTTTCCGAAGCCGTTAAACTTATTAAGGGCTAAGAAACGTCTCTTACTACTTGCAGAAACTGTAATATTTTATTATTATTGACAGACTAAAAATGATATTTCGGAATTGGACTTTCCGAGTTTGGAGAATAAAATGGATGCTGTAAAATCTATCCTTCTTGTTGCTTTTGTTATTATCTGTGTACTTCTTGTGCTTCTTGTACTTGTTCAGAATGAAGACAGCAATGGAATGGGAAGTGCTTTCGGCGGCGGTCAGAGTACTGCATTTGGTGCCAAAAGCGGTAGTGTGTTAAAGAAGACAACAGGTGTTCTTGTTGCATTGTTTTTTATTGTTACTTTCTTTATCGCTGTATTCAACAGACCTTCAAAGGCAGAAGATCTTTCTGAAACTGTAAAACAGCTGCAGGGAGATAATGCTACTGCTCAGGAATCTAAAGACTGGGCTCAGGAAATTCTTGATGAAGCAAATGTTCCAGCAGAAGAAGAAGCTACAGAGCCTGTAATTGAAGCTGCTGCAACAGAAGAAGCTGAATCAGCAGAGTAATTCTTTCTAAAAAAAAGGGGTGGGACTTTTACTGCCCCTTAGTATGCTTTTGCAGAGTGTATGAATCCGGGGGCTGTTTATGGTATTACAGCATATTTTTTCGGAAAAAAACATCTTCTTTAATCTGGACAGTACAGACAAAGATGAACTCTTTGAAGAGATGGTTCAGCATTTTGTAGAAGCAGATCCTTCCCTCAACAGACAGGAAGTTCTCTCTTCCCTAATAAAAAGAGAAGAAAGTATGTCTACCGGAGTAATGCCCGGTATTGCGATTCCGCATGGAATCCTTTCTTCCTTAAAGCACACTCACGGTGCAATCGGTATCAGCAGAAAAGGAATTGATTACGACTCATTAGACGGTAAACCCGTTCATTATGTCTTTATGTTTTTATTCAGCGAAAAAGAAACTGATGTTCATCTTAAAGCCCTTAAGGAGCTTTCATTTCTGCTTCAGGACAGGGAATTTTTAGAGAGCCTTGCCGATGTAAATACTCCTGCTTTACTCATGGACCTTATAAAAAAGAAGACGTTGTAGTTAACAGGAGGGCAGTATGCAGAATACGGATGTTGATCTTATTTCGCATCTTCTCGATGTAGAGGAAGAAGCCTCGGGTTTAATTCTTGAAGCCCGCAAAAAAGCCGATGAAATAAGCCTTTCGGCAAAATCAGAATATGAAAAGAAATTCAGGGAGGCTTCTGCTTCAATAAAAGAAACCTTCAGAAAAAAAGAAGAAGAGGAAAAACTTCTTATAAAAAAGTCCCGCGAAGAAGAAATAGAAGCTTACCGTAAAAGCCTTTCGGAAGCAAAGAGAAACAGGTCTTCTTTTGTAAAACTTCTGGACAGGGTTCTTTTTGAGTGAGGCGTCCATGGCAATGGATAAATCTGCGGCAGATGCCTATGTTTACGCAAAGAGCAGTGCAATTCTTTCCAAAGCTTATGTTTTTTCCAAAGCAGGTGCACTATTTTCCGTAAAGTCGCTGCATGAACTCTGGGCACTTTTATTTAAAAAAGAGGCACCGCCTGTGCCCGAAACCCTCCTTGCAAAAGAAATCGAAGTTCAGGCTCAGAAGAACTTTCTTATGCAGTATGACTCTCTTCTTGCAAACTATTCCTCTCCGCCGGAGCTTCTTATTGCACTGGCTCATTTTTATGAATACGAAAACCTTAAGATAATTCTTTCTGCGCTTTCTCACGGCGAAAAAATGATTCCGGAACTTACCGATGTTTCTCCGTTTTCAATCATCAACACGAAAAAATGGCCGGACATAAAACTCATGACGGAAGGTACGGAATTAGACTGGGCTTCAGATATAAAAAAAGAAACTTCTTCAAAAGATTCAGACTACATCATAGATACGCACTATGTAAAAAAAATCTGGGCTTCACTTCAGAAAACAGATAAATCCTGCAGGGAAGTTTTAACGGAGCTTATCGGCGGAAAGCTTTCCATGGATAACGCAGTGTGGGCTTTAAGGCTTAAGCTTTACTACGGAATGACTGATGAAGAAATTTTTTCTAACCTTGCTTATTCTGATAATTCAAAAAACTTAAATGATGTGCTTGTTCAGGAGGCAGTAAAGGTGCTTTCTTTTGCGCCGGATGATTATGAAGCGTGGCGTAAATGGAAGTCTGCTTTTCTTCTTAATCCGTACGAAGAAGGAAGCCCCTGGAAAGTTGACCCCAGATGGATTTACAATTCTTACAGGAAGTTTTATGTTTTAAAGGCAAGAAGGCTTTTTCATTTATATCCGTTTACCGACTGCCCTCTGGTATGCTGGTTTATAATAAAGCGGAATGAGCTGGAAAATATACGTACTGCTTCGGAGAGCCTTCGTTTGAGCATAGACACTCAGACGGCTTTGAAGTTTGCAGGATTAACGGAGGACTGACATGGCAAAAACTACAGCAATGCGCCTGATTGAACTTATGGTTCTAAAAGAAGATATCCGCAGTGTTCTTGTTTATCTTGGAAAACTCGGAGATTTTCAGTTTCAGGAAGATTTTGAAAAATCAGAGGCTTCTTCCCCGAATGCTGATGAAGAACTGTTCCGCCGCCTGGACGAAGCAAGAGCCGCCCTCGAAATAAAACAGCCGGATTCTTTTACGGTTCCGCCGGCTCTTCCTTCAGAAGCCGATACAGATGAAGCCGTAAAGCTCTGTTCCTGCGTAGAAGATTTTCATAAAAAAGAAACTGAACTTAAGGAAGAAGCAGAAAAAGTTTCTTCTGCATATAAGGAAGCGCTTGCCTTTTCCAATCTTAACGTTTCTTATTCACAGCTGGAAAGCCTTTCGTTTCTTACAATGCGCATCGGAAAAATCAGGCCGGGTACTTTTGAAGAACTTAAGGAGCGCACGGAAGGCAGGGTAGTCCTTGTTTCCCTTGATGAAGATAAAACCCGTATCCTTGCAGCCTCTTCAAAAAAATCAAGGTTCATGCTTGATGCAGAATTAAAGGAAGCAGGTTTTGTAGAAACAGAACTTCCCGCTGATTTTAAGGGAGTGCCCCAGGAATTCCTTTCTTCCCTCGAAGGACGCAGCAGGGAATGTAAGGCTTCCCTTGAAGAAATAAAGACAGAACGTAAAAATTTTTCAGAGACTCATTCAGAAAAACTTTTAAGGCTACTGTCTCTTTTCCGTACGGCTTCCATGGTTACGGAAGTTCAGGACAGGCTTGAATCAACACAGTTTGTTTACAGAATAACCGGCTGGATTCCTGCGTACGAAAGCCGTTCCCTTATGAAGGCTATAGACGAATTAACAAAGGGACGTACCGGTATAAGGGAGTTTCTGCCCGGCGAAGTTCATTCTGTCGTTACGGGAAGGGAAAAGGTTCCGGTTAAACTTAAGCACGGAAAACTTGTAAGTAATTTTGAACGCGTAATTTTCAGTTACGGCGCTCCTGTTTACGGTGCAGTAGATCCGACCCCTTTTGTTGCCGTATTCTTTACGGTGCTTTTCGGAATCATGTTCGGTGATGCAGGGCAGGGGCTTGTGTTCCTTATTGCCGGAATCCTCATGAGCCTTAAAAAGATGAAGCTTATGGGCTGGGAAAAATTCGGGCCTGTATTTATCTGCATCGGTGCAAGTTCAATGATTATGGGACTTCTTACGGGAGAGTTCTTTGCAAATGAAACATTCCTTCTTCCGTTCAGCCGTTTTGTAAAATCACTTTTCGGCATTACGGACGAAGCAGCCCTTGCAGAGCCCATTCTTAAGATGATGCCGTCAAAAGATTCAACTTTAAGAATGTTCATGTTCTTCGGTTTTACGGTCGGTGTCGGCTTTATCATAAATACCTGCGGCCTTATCATTAACATCATAAACAACTTTGCCTTAAAAAGACCGGGGCGTGCCCTGTTCGGAAAAAACGGAATTTCCGGAGCTCTCTTTTTCTGGTATGTAGTTTTCTTTGCACTCCGCCTTGCATTCTTTAAGAGCGGCCCGTTTGTATTTGACTGGATTATAATCGGCGTTACGCTTTTTATTACTTCAATGAGTGAAGTGCTTGAACGCCTTGTCGAAGGGGAGCGGCCTGTTCTTGAAAACGGACTTCTTGCCGCCTTAATATCTGCGCTTGTAGAAATAATAGAAGTGCTTTCCGGTTATATTTCAAATACAGTAAGCTTCCTGCGTGTAGGTGCCTTTGCGCTTGCTCATGCAGTTTTGGGCTTTATAATTTCGATGATGGCAGAGCTTGCAGGAAGCGGTTCTCTTGCAGTTCTTTTAATCGGAAATGCAGTTGTTGTTGTACTCGAAGGAATGATTGTTGCGATTCAGGTTGTGCGCCTTCAGTATTATGAATTCTTCAGCAAATTTTTTAACGAAACCGGACGTGAGTTCAGGCCGTTTAAGTTTGAATATAAATATTAAAATATAAAGAGGTTTTTTATGAAAAAGAGAGTATTTTTAATTTCAGCAGTTCTTGCACTTATCTGTGCGGCAGGACTTTTTGCTCAGAATGATTCTTCCGAAGTTTCTCAGGAGACAGCTGCAGAGGTTGTGCAGGTTCAGGAAACGGAAACTCAGTCTGATTCATCCTCCGGACTTACAGGTTCCATAAAGTACATAGCCGCAGCCCTTGCAGTCGGACTTGCCTGTATCGGCGGTTCAATGGCTGTAGGAAAAATCGGTGCCGCTGCAATGGGTGCCATGAGCGAAAATGCAGAACTTTCCGGAAAAGCACTTCCGTTTGTCGGACTTGCAGAAGGTATCTGTCTTTGGGGATTCCTTGTAGCGCTGTTTATCATCATAATGTAGGGCAGAGTGGAATACTTTGTAATTGGCGAGAGGGAACTTGTTTTAGGTTTCATGCTTGCAGGAGTAAAGGGACAGGCTGCGTTTAACAGACGTGAAGCCCTTGATGCTTTTCTGCATGCAACCGGTCAGGATGAGTTTCCTCTTTCCGAAGCTGAACGCCCGAAGGTTCTTATTCTTACGGAAGAAGTCTCTGATATGATTTCTGATGAAGTAAGGGCGTGGCAGATGAAGGGAAAGTCTCCTCTTATAGTCGAAGTTCCGCCGCTTTCGGGACACATTCCGGGACGAAAGACTCTGGAAGATGCCATTCGCGAAGCAGTTGGAATTCAGGTTTAGGAATTTTGTATGGAAGAATTAAGGTCAACCGAAATCCTTGACAGGGAAATCAGGAAAGACAGCGTAAAAAAAGCAGAAAAGATTGTCGCACGTGCAGAAGAAGAGGCACAGAAACTTCTTCTTTCGTTAGATGATGATATAAAAAAAGCGCGTGAAGACGAAGAAAAAAAATATGAAGAACGTCTCTCTTTTTTTAAGAAAAACCTTGAAGCCGTAACTCCGCTGGAAAAACAGAGAATAAAGGTTTCTTTTGTATATGAAAGCATCCTGGAAGAAATCAATTCATACTTTGAATCTCTTTCCGAAGATAAGCGTTTATCCATAATAAAAAATCTTGCAGAAAAAGCCGTGCCTCTCCTTAAGGAAAAAAACTTTAAGGCTTTCTGCGTGGGCCTTTCTCCAAAAAAAGTTTCGGCTTTATTAAAGGATGTTCTCGGCGAAAAACTTGTTTCCTGTGAAGACGGTGGAGAAGCTTATCTTACAGAAACAGCTCTTCCGCTTTTTAAACACAATGCAGGTATTGTTCTTGTTGCAGAGGATTTTTCCGTTACCTGCCGCCTTACGCAGGAACTTAAGGTACAGGAAATCTTAGACAGAATGTCACTTTCTCTTTCAGAGACTCTTTTTGACGGAGGTCTTGATTTATGATTACGGGAAAAATTACCCGCATAAGCGGACCGATTATTTATGCAGAAGGACTTGAAGAAGCTGGTCTTTATGATGTAGTAGAAGCCGGAGAAAAAAAACTTACCGGCGAAATTATCCGCCAGAAGGAAGGAAAAGCAGTTATTCAGGTTTACGAAGATGTAAGCGGAATGAAAACCGGAGAAGCCGTTGTTTCTTCGGGACGTCCTCTTTCCCTCCTTTTAGCTCCGGGACTTGCCGGAACAATTTATGACGGAATTCAGCGGCCTTTAAAAACTCTTTACGAACAGGGAGGAGCTTTCCTTCTTCCGGGGCAGAGAACGTCTCCCGTTGATACAGAAAAGAAGTGGGAGTTTACAGCCCTGGTTTCCCAGGGTGATGATATTTATCCCGGAATGGTTTTAGGAACCGTTCAGGAAACCGGATCAATTCTTCATAAGATAATGGTTCCGCCTTACATAAAGGGAACAAAGCTTTCTTCTTTTAAGGGAAGCGGAACTTATACAATAACGGACGTAATCGGTACTACGGACAAAGAAGAAGAACTTCTTTTAAGTCAGTGGTGGCCATTAAGAAAGCCGCGTCCATTTTCCGAAAAACTCGAAGTAAGCACGCCGCTTATAACGGGTCAGCGTGTAATTGATGTTTTCTTTCCGCTGAGCAAGGGTGGAACTGCTGCAATTCCAGGCGGCTTTGGAACCGGAAAGACAATGACTCAGCATGCAGTTGCAAAGTGGTGCGATGCAGACCTTATAGTCTACATCGGCTGCGGAGAACGCGGTAACGAAATGACTGAAGTTCTTTCGGAGTTCCCTGAACTGATTGACCCTAGAACGG
>JAGABO010000066.1 GCA_017614655.1 Treponema sp.
ATGCTGGGATATGATTTTAAGCAGTTGATTCGATTAATAAACATCTAAGAAAAAAAACAATAAACGAAAATCTACAAAATTCATTTAAACATAAAAAAAGCTGCCCTTTATGAAGTCTTTAATAACTTCCAGGACAGCCCCTTTTTTTTATTTTCCTTCTTTTTTTAATACAAACAGATATTCATTTACGTAAAGGTTTCGTTTTCCAAGGTTTCTGCTTCCGCGGAAAGTGTTGTAGTCAATCTGCACGGTTTTTAAGCTTCCGTATTTTTTTAGCATATCCGACATTTCATCAAAACTTATAAATCCCTCAGAATTATAGGAAACGATTATATACTTTGAATCAAGTGAAGAAATAAGTTCTTCCATAGAAGTAAATGCAGAGCAGGCCCTGTTAAATGAAGAACGGTTCCAGTCCTGCGTAATTCCGCTTACCCTGCTGATTTCTGAGTCGATTTTATTTTTTAAGATAAGGTTCAGCATAAAATAATTTGAACCGTACGGATGCTGGTTATAGGGAGGATCAAGATAGGCGACATCAAGACTCTTGAGTTCCCCGGAAAGAAGAACAGCATCCTTTTTATAAAGCTCAACTTCTGATTCAAAACGGCTCAGCACAGGCTTTTTTAATTCAATTTTACCAAGAATCCGGGAAAGTGCATTTTTTCCTGCCGCACCAAAACAGCCGAGCCCCGTATTCTTGTCTTTATAGAACCCCTTGAATACACCGCTTGTATTTACATGAACGGACGCTTCCGTAATAAGGGGAGCAAGAAAAAACTTTTTCTGCCGTTCATCAGTAACAACCCTGTCAATCAGGTTTCTGTAAGTATCTATTAGAAGGGCATTTTCGTGGGTGTAAAAAACACGTTCATCTTTCTGAATATTCTTATCATCCTCGGGAGCATAATTTTTTGTGATGATTCCGCTTATTTTTTCTTCTGCACAAAGCTCTTCCATACGCGTACGGAACTCTGAATACTGTTCTTCCGGAAAGGCATTTTTATTTGAAAGGTAGCAGCTGTTTAAAACATACGAATAATCTTCAAGATCATTTACGACAAGACGGGAAGAATATTTTTTAAGCATGCGGGAAACAATTCCTGAGCCGGAAAAAAGATCAGCACACGAAAGCCTGTCCTTTCCAAGAGCAGAGCATATCGCCTGAACTTCTTTTTCTATATCATATATAAGAGTTCTTTTGTTCCCTATGTAAGTAATAATCTGGGTCGTAAGAAAATCCCGGTCCTCTTCCCTTTCCATAACCGCATCTAATTTTACATCATAAAATTCATTTAGGAAACAAAGATTTTTTTTGTTTATGTTCAGGGATTACGCAAAAGATTTTTCGGTCTGGAATTACGCATTATAAGAACTTCTCACTGCAAAAGCCGTCTAAAAATGCCTGATTGAGCGAAAAAGGTATCGGACTGCGCGCCTTTCGGCGCCTGCCATCGCTCAAATGTTATTTTTAGTCGTCTTTTCAGTTACAGTTCTTATAATGCGTAATTCCAGTCTGTTTAATACCTTTTTTGTGTACGCAGACTCTTAAATCATTATGCATATTATTGAAAAAAATATTGAATAAGTATACAGTACTTGTTATGTACGCATTTTTACTGCTGGCACTTCCGGCACTTATAATCCGGTACTGCTTTACCGACAGAACTTTTTCTTCAAAACAGTTTATTCCGCCTGTACTTACAGGACTTTTTCTCGGAATCTTTCTATGCATGGCAAGGGAATTTTTCTTCGTTTCTTCCAGCCTCACGGTAAACAGTCTTCCCGTTTATTTCTTTAATGACATGCTCAGCTATTCGGTTCTTCCTTCTGCAGCCGTACTCCTTATCTTTAACCTTATTTCGCGCGACAGGGCTGAATACAAGGCCGCTTCTGTTTTTCCGCTTGAAGCTTCGTTTTATGCAGTGCTTCTCCCGTTTACGGTGATATCTTCGGACGAAAAAACATCTTTCTTCCTTAACATAATCCTTCCGGTTCTTACGGCAGCTGCACTTTTTGCACAAAGTGCATTCGTAACACTTTCGGCAAAAAATGCTCTAAAAAAATCAACTTCTGTAATTCTAAAAGCTGCAGCCGTACTTGTTCCTGCTGTAATTCCATTTGTAAAACAGATATGGTTTTTCGGCGGAAGCATAATTCTTTATCTTGCATGCACCGTCATTGTTACAGTTCTGTCACTGCTTCTTTTTGCATTTGCACAGAAAGAACGTGCTGACAGCTAGACAAACACTAAGATTTTCTGATACAATCGGCTTTATACTTTATATAATCGAGCTTTTGTAAGCTTAGGAGGATCGTTGGCAGACAGTAAGGGAATGCGCGTTAACGAACAGATACGCGTTAGGGAAATCAGACTCATTGATGATGAAGGTGAACAGAAAGGAATTGTTCCTACAATAGAAGCCCTCAGAATGGCAAGAGAGCGGGACCTGGACCTTGTTGAAGTTTCGCCAAATGCAAATCCCCCGGTTTGCAAAATACTTGACTTTGGAAAATACCGGTTTGAACAGGAGAAAAAACTCCGTGACTCCAAGAAAAACCAGAAGGTATTAAAGATTAAGGAGATTCGCATGCAGCCAAAGATCGGCTCAGGCGACCTTGATACCAAAGCAAAACACGTTCAGGAGTTCCTGAATGAAGGTGACAAAGTAAAGGTAACCATCCGTTTCCGCGGAAGGGAACTTGCACACACCGAGCTTGGGTACGATGTCCTGAAAGAGGTCGAAAAGCGCCTTGTAGAAGGAAGCTACAGCGTAGAAAAGGCAGCTGCAATGGACGGCCGCTTTATGTCTATGACTCTTGCTTCTAAAGTTGCAAAGCAGAAGAGTAAGCCTCAGGAAACGGCTCCTAAGACAGTGGAAAAGCCGAAAGAAGAAGAAAACGCTTCTTCTTAAAAACACTTTAGAGGTAATGTTA
>JAGABO010000067.1 GCA_017614655.1 Treponema sp.
ATTGCAGCTGCATTTTCATTTCTTTTCTGTTGAAGGTTCTGAAGTTCTGTTGTAAGAACAGTTTTTTCGTCGTAAAGCTTTACAACGATGTCTGCATCTGCCGTCATGTTGCGGTCCGTGATGTTTTTCTTTACTGCTTCAAGATTGTCTTTAATGAATTTGTAATCAAGCATTTTATTTCCTCTTTAATTTTTATTCTTTTTTCTATTCAATTTTATATGTTGCCGTTATAGAAACGCGTACAACTGATTTTCCCGGTGTCGAAAGTGCATCTCCTGTGGCTGCTTCTTCCAGAACATTTCTGTTGTTCATCATTTTTGCATAAACAACACCGCCGTTTCCATTTGTTTCGGTAATGGAAACAATTTCTCCAAGTTTTGCACCGGAGGCCGAGACAAGGGTGTTTGCTTTTTTTTCTGCATTTTTTACTGCAAGAATACGGGCTTCCTTAAGGCTTTCTTCCGTAGAAGAAGGGTAGTAAGAAAGCGAGGAAAGCTGAGTTGCCCCGTTTTTAACGGCTGCATCAATTACGGGACCTGTTTTAAGGGCATCGTTTATTGTAACTGTAATGCTGTTTGAAACAACAAAGGCACCCTGAACAGTGCGTCCGTTTACATAATTACTTTCCTGATATATTGAATATGAATCTGTTGCAATGTTCTGCTTATGAATTCCTTTTTCTTCAAGAGCATTTGTTACAGCAGTCATTTTGCGGTTATTTTCGTCCATAGCACGGATTGCATCGTTATTGCGGCTTATAACTGTAAAACATACAGATGCCCTGTCGTTTTCGACTTTTACTTCGCCGCTGGAAGATACTGTAACAAGTCTTTCTTCCGGTTTAGGTTCCTGCTTCATTAAACAGGATGTAAACGAAAGAGCAGAGAGAGCAGCACAGAATGCAGAAAAAACAGTATTCATTTTTTTCATTTTATATCCCCTTAAAATTATCTTATTGAAAAGTAAAAGCGTTTCAGGTACGTCATCCTTTCATAGGATTCGTTCCAGTGCCTGCTTTCCGGATAATTGTTTACAATTGTTTCATAAGAGTCGAGTGCTTTTTTTATGTTGCGCACCTGTGATGAAGATTCATAAAGTTTTGCCTGTAAAAAAAGTCCTTCATCCGTTCTTGCCGAAGACTTCTTAAAGAATTCTTCCAGATAAGAAAGCGACTCTTCATATTTTTTATCATTGTATGCTTTCTTTGCAAGTTCGAGAATACTGTCTCCGGTAAGGGAAGATGTGTCTTCCTTAATTTCCTGTTTTGCCGGAGCCGGCAGGTTGTTTTCTGTTTTCTGCTTCGCCTCCTTTTTTTCTCCGGGCTTTGCAGCATTATCTTTCTGTGATGCCGTATTCTGAATTACCGTTACAACTCCGGAATCTTCTTCGGTACTGCGGCTTTTTGACGTTTCTTTCTGAGCAGCAGGTTTTGCCTCTTCTTTTTTTGCAGGGGCTGGCGGTACACGGCGGTTTATCGCCTTTGTTTCTTCCGTGCCGTAAGGTTCAATTTCTATTTTGCTTGATTCAACAACGGCATTTTCCTGTGCTTCTTCCGGTGCAAGAGTTATTTTTCTTGATGGACGCGGCGGGACTGCTTCTGCATAAGAAGGGGCTTCTACATGTTCTTCTTTTGCTGAACTTCCTTCTACGTTTACTTCAAGCCAGTCTTCTATGTAGCCGCCGGTGAGTCTGTCGAGCTTGTAGAAAGAAAGAAGAGCTTTTCCTTCTTTTCTTGCCCTCAGGGTAAAGAGTGTTTCTTTTCCGCCTGTATTAAGCCTTCTTCCGAAATATGCAAAGAGAGAAGTTCCTTCGTTTTCTCCAAGATAAACCCAGCCTGTACCGGGATACTTTATGTCCAGATACTGGTTCTTTTTTATCGTTATGCTGCGGGAAGGAACGGCTTCTTCCTTTACAAAATCAGGATAGAGGTCTTCTTCCGGTTCTTCCTGAACTTCTGTATCTGACTCTCCTTCTGATTCTGACGGTTCTTCCTGTTCCGGCGCTTCTATGTAAGTCTGTTCTGTTTCCGTAACGTCTGTTTCCGGGTTATTTTCTTCTATAATCTCTTTTCCGGAACTTTCTTCCAGGCCAGAGTCTTCATCCAGAGTGTTTTCCTGATTAACCTGAACTTCTTTGTTTTCGTTTTCTGCAGAATCCGGTTCTTCTGTTTTTTCTTTTTCTTCCGGAAGAGCAGAATCTTCATCAAAAGGTTTTATGTGAACGGAGGTTTCAAAAGGATCAGACATAAAAAATCCTTCTTCATCCTGAACTGCTTCTTCCTGTTCTTTCTGTTCCGGTATAACTGTTTCTTTTGTTTCCAGCTCTTCCTTTGCAGTCTCTTCTTCCGGTTCTTCAAGATCAAATACTTCTACTTCTTCCGGAAGTTCAAGGTCTTCGTAGAGTACAGGGTTTTCTTCCTGCTGAACATCTTCTGTTAAGACAGGGGTCTCATCCTGAGCATTGGATGCACATGAGAAATAAAAAACAGAGAAAATCAGAAGCAAATGAATTTTAAGTTTTTTCACGGAGCTGCTCCCAGAATATCATTTATTCTGCTGCTGTTTGTTTCCGAAAGGCTTTCGATAAAACTCCTGTCGGGAACCGTAAACCATCTGGAAGATTCACTTTCGTCCCAGAAAGCTTTTTCTTCCCTCGAAAAATAATAGTTTTCTGTAAGAGGCTTTTCGGGCGGAAGAAAAAAATCATCCTGCGGAATAAAAGGACCTCCGCTTGATATGCCTTCTTTTTTTTCGCGTGGTATGGAAAGGGACGCAATCGCTGCCGTGATGAATGCAGAAATAAAAAGAAAAGAGAGCACGCTTATGACCGCAAGCCGCAGCCTTGAACTTGAGTGTATGAAATCAACTGCCCTTTCTTTTATTTCTGAAAGAAAACTCATGCTGTAAATCCCTATTCAGATACTTTTTCTGTGCTGCCGTCTGCCGTTTCTTCCTGAACAGATTCGTTTGTTTCTACAGCTTCCTGTTCAGAAGCCTCCGGTTTATCTTCGGAAGCGGAACTTTCTTCCTCTTTTACTTCCTGAACCGGATTCTTAAGTGAACCGTCCGGGTTATGCTCACGGCGCGGCGGTCTCGGCGGAATAACGATTCCTTCTTCCGGAGGAACATCTTCTTCTACAAAGTCATCTTTATCTTCAAAAGAAGCCCTTCCGTTAAGCATGTCATCATCAAGCCTGATCTGAACAACCTTTGTAATACCGCTTTCTTCCATGCTGACTCCGATAAGGCTCGAAGCTGCAACAACGGTTTTTCTGTTATGTGTAATGACGATGTACTGGCTTAAGTTTGCAAAGTTTCTGAGTGTATTAACAAAGCTCGAAACGTTTCTGTCGTCAAGAGCTGCATCAATCTCGTCAAGAAGACAGAACGGACTCGGATGAACCTGATACGTTGCAAAGAGAAGGGCAATTGCTGTCATCGTCTTTTCTCCACCGGAAAGGAGGCTTATGTTTTCGAGGTTCTTTCCCGGCGGCTGTGCCAGGATTTCGATTCCGGAGGTAAGTACGTTCTTTCCGTCCGAAAGCTGAAGCTCTGCCTTTCCTCCGTTAAAGAGACGGCGGAACATGTTGTGGAAGTTTCTCTTAATCTTGTTGTAGGTGTCAAGGAACATCTCACTTGATTTTGTGCGGATTTCCTCACTTACGCGTACAAGGTTTTCCAGAGACTTCTTTGTATCGTTGTAGTTTGCCTGCTGTTTTTCGTATCTTTCTTTTTCTTCTTCGAACTGTTCAAGAGCCATCTGGTTAACCTG
>JAGABO010000068.1 GCA_017614655.1 Treponema sp.
AACATTCAGGAAAAAATTCTTTCTTCGTATGATGATGATATTTCAAGTCATGCAAAAGGTGTAGAAAAAGTAAAAGTCCGAAAATGTTATGACAGTGTGCCACGACAGCTTGCCCGTGAGAATAAAAAATTTAAGTATTCAGATGTTGAAAAAGGCTCAACTTCACGTAAATATGCAGACAGTGTAACCTGGCTTGAAGATTCAAATCTTGTGCATGTGTGCCGTAATGTTTTTGAACCCTGTCTTCCTCTGAAAGCAAATGCAAAAGATAATGAGTTTAAACTTTATTATAATGATACAGGACTCCTTCTTGCACGTTACGGTTTTCAGACAAAACTTGCAGTCTTAAATGGTACGATTCTTGGAAATGCAAAGGGAGGTATTTATGAAAACCTTATTTCAGAGATGATGATAAAACTTGGTTATTCACTGCATTATTATAAAACAGAAAACAGCAGCATGGAGATAGAGTTTATAATCGAAAAAGACGCTGGGATTATTCCTATAGAAGTAAAGGCTGGAAATTCTGATACGCCTTCGTTTAACAGCTTTCTTGAAAAATTTAAATCAAAGTATGGCATAAAACTTATCGACGGTAATCTTGGTATCTCAGAAAACAAAATCGTTCTGCCGCATTTTATGGCAATGTTTCTTTAAGTGTCGGTTGCGCTTTTGCCGGGGCATCACTCGGTGGTACAACCCTCTTCCCTGTCAGCAAAGATTTTTCCGCAGATGAGCACTGAAGCTGCTCCGCAAAGAATGCCAATTAGTGCACCGCAGAAAACATCAGTAGGATAATGAACTCCCACGTAAAATCTTGTAAGTGCAATTATTACTGCGTAAACTAAAGCAGGAATTCCGAACTTTTTAGGAAGAAGAATGAATATTGCCGTTGCGCATGCAAAGCAGAAAGAACTGTGTCCCGAAGGAAACGATGCATCCGTCGGAAGTTTTGTAAGTACAGAAAGTCCTTCTATAAGCGTAAACGGCCGTGCACGTCCGAAAAGATTCTTCAATAAAAGATTGCATGTTAAATAGGAAAGTACTGCTGCCCCGCCGGAAGCAAGAGAAGCTTTCCTTGTTTTCTTAAATGCAAACAGCATCAGGATTACAATTGCCCAGAATGCAGCCATTACCTTTGTTTTTGTTATAAAGCATACTAAGGGAGTCAAAAAATCATTGCGGATGTTTTCCTGAACCCACAAAAGAAACTGTCCTTCAAAAAGTGAAAATTTTTCTATCATAAATTACTCCCCGCTGATTTCATCAGCAAGCTTTATAAAAAGCTCTACTTCTTTTTTATACATTTTAATTCCGCTTTCCCAGAATGACTTTTGAGTTATGTCAAATCCGGCTCTTGCACATAAATCTTCGCAGCTCATGTTTCCTGTGTGCGAAAGAAGCTCTGCATATTTTTCTGCAAAGCCTGAGCCCTCTTCAAGAGCTTTTTCGTAAAGGGCTGCTGCAAAAAGCTGCCCGAATGCATAAGGGAAATTATAGAAATCAAGATCCGTGCTGTAGTAATGACTTTTTACTGCCCACATGTATTCATGCTGTTCTTCGTTTAAGCCGTCTCCGTATGTACGGCGCTATGCATCACGCATAAGTGCGCAGAAGTCATCAGCGTTAAGGATAGAATCTGCACGTTTTTCAAAGACGCTCTGCTCAAAATAAAAACGGCACAGAATATCAACGAGTACCTGAGAAGCATCCTGCAGGTCAGAATCAAGAATCTGAAGTTTGTCAGAAGCGCCTGCATTTTTTATCATGTCCTGCTTTACGATTGTTTCTGCAAAAGTACTTGCCGTTTCTGCAAGAGTCATCGGATAATCCGAAAAAGCAACAGGCTTTCCTTTAAGGCACGAAAAGTGATATGCGTGTCCTGCTTCGTGTGCAAGAGTTATAACGTCATTAAACGTGCCCGTAAAATTCGTGAGGATGCGGCTCTGGTGTCCTTTCGGAAAATCTTCATCGTATGCGCCGCCGACTTTTCCTTTGCGGATTCTTGCATCAACCCAGCCGGAATCAAAAGCATTGCGCGCAAACGATGCCATGTCATTTGAGAATGATGCATATTTTTCTACAACGTAATCACAGGTTTCCTTAAACGTCCATTTTTTTGTAAAGAGGGAATCATCGGAACTTTCAAAAGAAAGCGGAGCAAAAAGATCGTAAAAGGCAAGCCCTTCATGACCTTCAGTTCCGGCAGCCTTACTTGCCGTAAGATTTTTTTTGCGGAGAATGCGGGCCTTTGCCTTAAAATAACTGCGCCACATTACAAGTGCATCTTCTAATGAGCCTATAAGTGCATCAAGAGTTTTTTTTGAAAGCCTTCCCGCAAAAAGTGCGCGGTCAAGCGCAGAGTTCCACGAACGTCTTTTATTGAGCGTGACAGTTTCACCTTTTAAATTGTTAAGCGATGCGGCCAGTGCAATTTTATTCTGTTCAAGAAGCAACCTTTCTTTTTCCCAGGATTTTTTTCTTAACACAGCATCATCTGAGTATGCATCGTTCCGTAATTCATTAAACGTTTTTCCGGTTTCGTCATGAAGGTTACTTATAATCTGTTCCTGCAGGTTTCCCCATGCGCTGCCGCCGGTCTGTTGAAGTTCAAGCGCAAGTTTTTCTTCGTCAGGCGGAAGAAGATGCTTTGATTCCTCAAGAATTTCATCAATTAAAAATTTATAATCCTCATACTCAGGAAAACGCGTGTAAAATTCATCAATAAAAATTTTATGACTGACTAAAATTGAAGTAAATTTTACATGCTGTTCAGCAAGCCTTATGTTTATCTTCTCTATTGAATCAAGATTGTTGAGAAATCGCGTGTTCGTAGTATCAGTTGAATAAATTGAATATGCGTATGCAGAAAGAGTTTTTGCATTAAGAAAAAGCACATCCTGATTTTCAATATAAGACTTGAGCCACAGGCAGAAGTCAAAATTAGAGTTCGCTTCTTTTGTAAACTTCTTCGCTGTTTCTAAAAGCTGGTTTCCGCTTTCAAAAAGCGATTCCGTTTTTTTTAGAGTCGCTTTGTATTCTTCAGAATCCAGCGACGGAAAAATTGAATCAAGGTTCCATTCAGGAATGTCTGTTGTATCAACCATACGCAAATTATACTGTATAAAAACTTTTCTGAAAACCGCAGAATGAATTTTTATGC